>JABGWC010000023.1 GCA_018645765.1 Gammaproteobacteria bacterium
ATTTGCGAAAAAAATTAACGTTTTCTAATTCTGGATCAAGTTCATGATGACGCCTGTTGAAGAAAGCCCGCCGACTATCTTGCTGGTTGATGATGAGCCGCGAATAGTGAGCGCACTGCAGCGGCTATTGCGACGAGAGGGCTACCGTATTTTGACGGCGGACTCGGGTGCAGCGGCACTTGTGATTTTAAATCAAGAATCTGTGGACATTATCCTGTCTGATCTAAGAATGCCGGAAATGGATGGCTTTGCGTTTTTGGGGGCGGTGCAAGATCGCGGCTTAGAGGCCGCTCGGGTTTTGATGTCGGGCAATGCAGATTTGAAACTGGTGATTGATGGCGTTAATGAAGGCCGTTTTTCGCAGTTTATTGAAAAGCCTTGGGTTGACGATGCGCTCAAAATGAGCCTTCGAAAACTGATTGAGGCACAGCAACTGGCGCGTGAAAATAAGGAGTTGATGAAGGCGCTGCGGAGCCAGAATCAAATGCTAAATCAAGCGTCTGAAAAAGCGGCGAGCGAGATTCAGCAAAAAGAACGTTTATTTGCAACCATTAGCCATGAAATTAGAAACCCGCTACATGGTATCCAAGGCATTTTAGAGCTTTTGAGTCGGGACAGTGTGGGCAGTGATCAAAAATTGCTAAGCACAGCGATTACCAGTGCGGGATTTATGCGCCAAATCATCGATGACGTCCTGGATTACAGTAAGGTCGAAGCGGGGAAAATGGTGCTCCAGAAGGTTGCCTTTTCCCCGGTGGCATTGGCGACGGATGTCATATCGCTGATGCAACCAATGGCCACGGGCCAACAACTTGCGCTGGACCTTTACTACGAAGAGGCAATCGCGCAGCGATTTTTTAAAGGCGATGACTTTAGGATTCGACAGATTCTAAATAATCTGTTGTCGAATGCCATTAAGTACACCAAGAAGGGCAGCGTGGGGGTTGAGATCACGGTTGATCCGGTTTTAAAAATTGCGGTGATGGATACCGGGATTGGGATTCCAGAAGACAAGATGGCGTTGTTGTTTGATGCCTTCGTGATGACCAACGATCAACATGATCGAATGTTTGGGGGCACGGGCCTTGGATTGACCATCGTTAAGAATCTGACCGAGTTAATGGGTGGGGAGATCGGTGTCTCGGCACGTCAAGGGGGTGGGACGGTGTTCACGTTAAGCTTGCCACTCGAGTCAGTCGCGGCCGAGAGCACCGTCGCGGCCAGTCACAACGTTGATCATGTGCTGGTTGGAATGCAAGTGGTTGTCGTTGATGATATGCCAGCAAACCGCATCATCGTCGAGAATCTGTTGCCTCGGTATGGCGCAACGGTCCATGGATTTGCTGATGGTGAAGAGCTACTGCGCTTTTTGTCGGAATTTGAGGGTGTTCCCGATCTATTTTTATTGGACATTAATATGCCCGGCATGAAGGGTGACGAGGTCTTACGCGCCATCAAAGCAGCCTCTCCAGCGTTGGCCCAGGTACCCGCCTTCGCTATGAGCGCGTCCCTAAATTTTGCGGGCAGTGAACAGGTCGTCAAATTGTTTACCGGTCTGTTCAGCAAGCCTTTTTCAGTGGGACAATTGTTATCCCTAGCTCGACGATATGCGCCGTCGCTGCCCCCTTTGATCATAACGGCGAAGGCTTCTGATTTGAGTATGGTGAGTGGCAGCACCAATCGAATGCAGGGCGATACAGATGCGCCTCGATTCCTCGGTGAGCGCGCGCTAAGCTTGGCTGACGGCGCTCTACCTCTACCACCAGCTGACGGCTCCTTACCTCTACCACCGGCTGACGGCTCTTTACCTCTACCACCAGCTGACGGCTCTTTACCTCTACCATCAGCTGATGGCTCTAAATCACGCTCTGCAGGCTTCAACCCAGCGGTGGATAAAATGATCGAGGAAATGGGGGTTGAGCTCGTGGTGGATCTGAACGCAGCCTTTAAGGCTAGTTTGCGTCGTGCGCTGATATCGGCGCAGCCGGGGGGCACTTCAGCGCAACAAGTTGTTGATTTGGCGCATGCGTTAAAGCCAACTGCTGCGATGCTGGGGTGCTCACAACTAAGCCTTTGCTGCCAGCACATCGACGGGTTGCGATCCTCTGGCGATATTAGCCGGGCGATCGATCATCGGATTGAACTGCTGAGTAAAATCGAAATGACGCTGGTGCTGGTTGAGCGCCTGGCGGATTATCTTAAAACAACGAGCAGGATAGGTTGAACGCCCTAGATAAGAGCAATTTGGCCGCGATCTGTACTCGGCCAGGCAGTCATCTGGATTTGGTGGTGCAAGCGATGCCCGCTCCAAAACCGCCAGGCCCTGGCGAGATTCAAGTTGCGCTGACTGCATCGGGCCTTAACTTTAGTGATCTCGTGAAGTTCCAAGGGCGCTACCAAGTTCAAACAGAATTACCTTTTATCGTAGGGGGTGAGGCATCTGGCCGGGTCTTGGCGATTGGGCCCTCTGTTGAGGACCTGTTGATAGGCGATGCGGTATTGGTACCAACGGGTTGCGTCCGATTCCAAACGATCCTGGCCAGCCAAGCAACAAAGGTGCCGGATGGGGTCGATTTAAGGGTTGCGGCCTCTTTTCGTCAGAACTATCAGGCGGCAATCGATGGCTTACAAAGAGCGCAGTTGAGACCCGGCGAAACGCTGCTCGTGCAGGGCGCTGCAGGCGGCGTTGGGCTTGCAGCAGTCGACCTGGGTTTGCAGATG
>JABGWC010000200.1 GCA_018645765.1 Gammaproteobacteria bacterium
CCATTAACCAGATTTCAGGCGCCTTAGATCAGGCTATTTTGCACATGGATGCCGATCAGAATTTATTGACCGCCAGCAGTCAGGATCGTGCTCTGGGCATCCAGGGCTTTTTAGCTGGAACCGCCCCGATGTTCACGGGCGACTAATCGAGCTCGATGATCGCAAGGTCCTGATCTTCATCGACGGCATCACCCGGGGCGACCAAGATCGTTTGAATGCGCCCGGAAACAGTGCTTTCGACCGGAATCTCCATTTTCATAGACTCCAAAATCATGAGCTCTGATTCAACTTGGATAGCGTCCCCCTCGGCAAGCAGGATTTTCCAAACAGTACCCGTGATTTCTGATTTGATTCGCTCAGTGGCCATCAAGGAATCCTCTTATTGATCAAACATGATGACATGACGCGCTTCTTCGCCGCTCTTGAGTGCATGGAGCGCCGTATTAACGTCTGCTAATTTGATGTGCTTTGAGATCATTTGATCGAGATGGAGCTTGCCACTCAGGTAGAAATCAACGAAGCGCGGCATATCAATTCTGAATCGATTGGAGCCCATGTTAGAGCCCTGTATTTTTTTCTCCATTAAAAAGTCAACGCCATGCAGCTCAACCATCGTCCCGACCGGAATCATGCCGATAATGGTTGCCGTGCCACCGCTGCAGAGCATTTGGAAGGCCTGCTCGGCAGTGGCCTTTAAGCCGATCGCTTCGAAAGTGTAATCGCACCCGCCTTTGGTGAGTTCAAGGACCTCACCAACGGCATTGCCTGAGCGCGCATTGATCGTATGGGTTGCACCGACGGCTTTAGCCAATTCGAGCTTGCTGTCGACCATATCAACCGCAATCACCATGGATGCGCCCGCAATTGCGGCGCCATTAATCGCCGCGAGCCCAACACCGCCGCAGCCGATCACGGCGACAATAGAGCCGGGTTCGACGCCCGCTGTATGAAAAACGGCGCCAACGCCGGTGGTCGTGGAGCAGCCAATCAAGGCGGCTCTATCCATCGGCATATCCTCTCGAACTTTGACCAGTGCATGCTCGTGGATCAGCATCAGCTCGGCGAAGGATGATAGGTTCAAGAATTGATGGACGGTTTCTCCGCCAATGCTCAACCGAGATTCGACTTCAGGTGCTCGAGAAACTTCGGGACTCTGGCAAAGCGATAAATGGCCTGTTAGGCATTTGTTGCAATGTCCGCAAAAGGCTGAGAGACAGGTAATGACATGATCACCCTTTTTAACATAGGTCACATCTTTGCCGACTTCTTCGACGACACCCGCGCTCTCGTGGCCTAAAATAGTCGGCAGCATGTAAGGGTAGGAACCGTCTAAAAAATGCAAATCGCTATGGCAGACACCCGCCGCAATGGGCCGAACGAGGACCTCTCGTGGACCAGGCTTTGAGATTTGAACTTCTTCAATCTCCATGGGCTTGTTTTGTTCTCGCAATACAGCTGCTTTCATGATGAGTCCCTAGCGCGAATGAAAAACGAAGCTTAAAATTAACACAAAACGAAAGCTGTGCGGGCTGAAACTTGAGAAGTTTCAGCCCGGGCCAGGAGGATCAATGCGGGAGGTTTTTGTAGCGCTTGGGAGTAATCTTGGCGTGCCGGATCAGAATGTCTTAAGGGCCATGGCGCGTCTGGCGCAACAATTTCCGGAGGGCTTTCGGTCCTCCGAGATTTATCGCACTGAACCGGTTGATATGGCCGCCGATGCGACGGACTTTGCGAATGCGGTGGTGGCGTTTCAAAGCGGTCTGCCACTTGAAACCCTACTGTCAAATCTACAAGCGCTTGAAGCGGCGTTTGGTCGCCCAAAAGACCATGGTAAGAACACGCCGCGGACTTTGGATCTTGATTTAATTGCCGCCGGAGACGAGACCCTTTCGACGCCTGCGCTCACCGTGCCGCATCTAAAGGTTTTGGATCGACGCTTCGTACTCCAGCCGCTCCATGATATCGCCCCGGAATTTCGATTTCCGGGGATCAATGAGCGGTTGACGATTCTGATTCAGCGCGCGCCCAGTTTGGGCATAGCCCTTTGGGGCTAAATGATCAACGATGATCGATTTTCCCAATACGGCGCACGAAGTTTTGCTTTATAGAGCTTGCCCGTGGGGTGCCTGGGTAGGGCCTCGATGAATTCGATGCTCTTAGGGCACTTGATATGGGATAGGTTGGCGCGACAAAACGCGATCAGCTTTTCGGCGAGGGCATCCGATGCTTGGGTTTTATAAAGCGGGTCAAGCTCAACCACAGCTTTTACCGCTTCGCCGAAATCCGTATCCGGGACGCCAAATACAGCGGCATCGAGGACAGCTTCATGGCTCACGAGCAGATCTTCGATCTCTTGCGGGTAGATGTTGACGCCGCCAGAGATGATCATGAAGGACTTGCGATCCTTCAAATACAAGTAGCCAGCATCATCCAGATAGCCCATATCGCCTAATGTTGTATAGCCTTGGGGCGATTTGGCGTCGGCAGTTTTAGCCTCGTCTTTGAAATAGCTGAAATCAGTGCCGTTTTCAAAGTAGACACTACCGATGGCCCCAGCAGGTAAGACATTATAGTGATCGTCCAAAATTCGGAGGGTGCCATGAAAGGCGCGGCCCACACTGCCTGGATGAGTGAGCGACTCGGCGCTGGTAATGGCGGTTGATCCGTTCGACTCGGTCCCTGAGTAATACTCGTACAGAATGTTCCCCCACCAGGCGATCATGGCTTGCTTGACTTCAATGGGGCATGGGGCTGCTGCGTGGATTGCATACTGAAGGCTACTGAGATCCGCACTGTCGCGAGCTGATTGGGGAAGCGCCAGCAATCGGTTGAACATGGTTGGGACCCATTGACTGTGGGTGATGCGATGCTGCTCGATGAGTCTAAGGGCCTGCTGGGCATCAAATTTTCGCATGATGACCGACGTGCCGCCTAGGCGAGAAACCATTAGGTTGTACCGTAAAGGCGCTGAGTGATAGAGCGGCGCGGTAGAGAGGTATTTTGTATTGTCATCAACGCCATGCATCGCGATGCGTTTCGCAATCAGATCGGACACTGTGCCCACTGGGGATAGGGGCAGATCAAACCGCACGCCTTTTGGAAGGCCGGTCGTGCCGGAGGAATAAATCATTTCGGCGCCCTCACGCGCATCGGCCTGAGGGGTGATCGGAAAGTCTGAAATGGCCGTGTCCCAAGAAAGACTTGGACCCCGGTCGAGCGTCACCACGGTCAACTGTGGGGGTAGCGTTAAGTTTGTTTGGTCCAAAATGGATTGCTTGGTGAACAGCACACGGGCTTCACAGTTTTCAAGAATGTAATTGACTTCCATCGCCTGAAAGAACGTGCTGATCGGGGTGAAGTACAGTCCTGAGCGTTGAGCAGCCCAGGCAATAGTTAAAAATCGAAGGTCATTGTCTAACAGGATGGCAATGCCATCTCGGTGCTTCAGACCGAGACTGGATAAAAAATGCGCGGTTTGATTGGACTGCTCGTCCAATTGGCGATAGGTA
>JABGWC010000097.1 GCA_018645765.1 Gammaproteobacteria bacterium
ATACTGATCAGCAAGCTCATCTACCCTGCCCTGCAACTTCCGCAGGTTGCTGCCCATAAACCAGCCTTGGGTCAGGCGGCGGTACTTCATATGGTCGGGGTCATCCATTTGCACCAGGGATCTCACCAAGTGCTTACGCCCGGTCATTTGCTGCATAAACTCATTCGCGATTTGCTTACCCAGGACCGGGCGCGGATCGTTAATGAAGACCTGCTTGTTGCCTTCAATTTCTTTAATATCGTTATAGCGGGTGACATTCCAAAACGGCTCAAAGCCTTCCGGTGATAACTGTTGCAGCGGCGCGTTCTCGCGAAGCCAAGCAAACTGATCATGCACCCACTGCTCGTCAGCCCAGTTCGAGGGGTCTACCAACGCATTATCTAGTTCGGGAGATTGCGTTATAACTTTCATAGCGTTTCTTCTGTTGGATTCCATTTTTTCCCAAATACCGATTAACTTGTCAATCTACAGGCTAGGGGCTCTATCTCGCGCCTTGTTATTTTGCACAGACTCTCTTCAATTGCGAACAGCGCGCAAGGCTTAAACAGAATCGGCGCTCAAGCCTTGCTAACCGCAATTTGATTTAATGATTCCACCAAGATAGGTCACTAAACGAGCGCATATCAAGTTCATGGGTCCAGACCGAGCGGTGCTGCTGCGCTATATGGTAGTAGGTCTCTGCTATTTTCTCTGGAAGCATCAACCCATCGTGCGCCATCCCTTTGGTCTCTCTAAGTTTTTGGAACTGTTCTTGTCCCAACATTTTGCCGAGGGTATCTGGCGCATCAACGGCGCCATCAACAATAATGTGGGCAACATGAATTCCTTTCGGTGCAAATTCCGCATTCAACGACTGACATAACATACGGCGCCCGCCCATTGCAGCCGCGTGCGAATGTTGCCCTGCATTGCCTCGTACAGCGGACGTCGCTGAAGTTACAAGGAACGTTCCCTTACCCCGTTCAACCATTGCCGGGCAGATCGCGCTCGCCGCCCGAAACAGCCCAAAAGTAGCCATCTTCCAACCCATCTCAAACGCCTTGTAGCTGGTCTCGGCTAGACTGCGATCCCCAATCTGAGCGCCCAAGTTGTAGACCACCACCTCTATTGGCCCAATGTCTGCTTCGATTGCGGCAATACCTGATTCGATGGCCTCCTCTTCAATCGCATTCATCAGAAACCCGCTGGCGCTATTCCCGGCGATCTCGATATCGTTAATCAACTTTTTCAAGCCAGGCTCATCGCTACGTCGACACAAGACGGCATGATAGCCGTTGGCCGCAAAAAGTTTACCAACGTTGCCACCAATACCGGCCCCCGCGCCAATAACCAAACAGACTGGCTTCATTTTTTGGTCCTCAGATTTTCACGCGTTAGATTTTTTTTACGACGGTCGTTCAGGCCGGGTCCTGAAACCGCTTTGATTTCGCCCGGTAGCAACGACTGCCCCGCTTGACTGATAGCCGACATAGGCTTTATCGGTAGGCCCGTATCCCGCTCTATAAAGGCTAAGCGTATCCCTTCGGGGTTGGCTTTAAACGCATCACCCCAATGAACCATCGAAAGTAAAATTGGCTGTAAAGCCAGACCCTTTTTCGTTAGACGATACTCAGCATGACCTCCAGGCGTTACCGGCGTTTTTTCGAAGATGGCTTCCTCAACCAGCCGGGTAAGCCTGCGGGTGAGGATGTTGCGGGCAATGCCCAAATTCTCTTGGAATTGGCTGAATCGACGAGCCCCTAAAAACGCATCCCGCAAAATCAATAACGTCCATCGCTCGCCAACGATGTCTAACGTTTGGGCCAGCGAACAGTTCATCTGATTGAACTTTTTATATTTCATGCTCGCATACCAACAACGTGACGGTTCCTACTGGGCTGATTTTTCAGTTTCAACACGCTGAACACTCGGGTGTTCGGCCATTAATGCAAGAACATTTTGAATGTTCGGATAGCCATCCAGCAGGTCCTCGCCATAAATCGCCTTTACCATACCGGTGGCGAGGCCAAAGCAATAGAAGGTATAGAAGTCTGCTAAGGTGAGTTGCTCGCCGGCCGCATAGGGCGCACCAACAAATAAGCGGTCGACCGCCATCATCCCCTTGGCAAGATCTGCTTTCACCGCGACTTTGGTCTCTTCTGATACCGGCTGCTTGAACAGCACTTCAGGTAGTAACCGTCGAGCAACCAGCTCAACAT
>JABGWC010000061.1 GCA_018645765.1 Gammaproteobacteria bacterium
GCCGCGCCGAGTTCAATCGCGCCGAATTTAAGACGCGGGAAACGTTCTAAAACACCATCGAAGATGAGCGCTGTCATGGTCTGCCAAATTGACAGCGGAATGCTCATGAAGGATAGCCCCGTAAAGTTTTCGTCGCCACCGTGAAAATCAAGCACCCGCTCGCCACCATTATTGGCATAGGCCGCCGCCATTTTCTCTTCGCCGCCAACATGAAATAAGACGGGTAGGCCGGCTTCTTCGAGCAGCGCCCAGAGCGGATCCAGACCCCTGTGGCTGGGGCTGTGCTGCGCCGGGCAAGCAGATGGAACAATCAAGCCGCGACAACCCAACTCGATGGCCTCGATCGCAATCCCTGGCGCTGCGTCTAAATCACTGAGGGGCACGTAGCCCGTCGCCAAGAGTCTTGGGTCCACCGAGCAGAAATCGCTGTTCATGCGGTTATGCGCTTGCGCTGCTGCTTGCGCAAGGGCGGGGTCTTTTTCATCCAGACCAAAATTGCCCAAGGCCGCGGTGGTGAAGACCAATTGACTGGTGAACCCGAGTAAATCAAGCGTTTTCGGGCGGTCTTTGGCTTCAAATGCGCCAAGCGCCAAGTGATTCTTCCGAAGCATTAACTGGGCGTCATCTTCAGCCCGAAAGCTCGGGTCCGACTGCAGGGCAACCGCCTTTTGAAGATCCTGACTCACCGTAATGGGTTTATTGGCGGTTTTGATAAAGGCATCGACGGCGCTGGGCGCCAAATACTCAAGAATCTTATCAGGCAACTCCATGACATGAGCGTCTGCGTCGTGAACCGTTCGGCCTTCGATGTATGCCATGCGCCCGCCTATTCGTTATTGTTATGGCTTGAGAATAGCGCGACAAGCCTGAAACACAAACCACCCATTCGTGTCTCGAACGCAAGGTCAATGCAGACAGGCGACCCGCGAGGCCTCGGGGGGCAGATCATCGAATTTCAGCGCGCTGTCTTGTCGCGCGTAATGTGATGTCCTCACAACAAAGGGTTCTTGCCCAATGAATTCGCAGTGCTTCAGCCCAAAAAGGGTGATCGCCTGTGCTCGGTGATCGCGGAGCAGATACTGCCAAAGGGCAACACCATCAAAGTCATCATCCTTGGAATAAATCTCGAATCCTCTTTCGCCCGTCCAGCCAGACCTTGAGATATAGCAGGTAAGGCCATTGATCTTCGCCTCAGTCACCGCGTAAAAGAGAGCCTCTGGTTGATCGATGCCCGTTACAGCCATCATTAAATCCAGTGCGGTCGGGCCTTGGACTTGTAATACCCAAGAATTGAAGTCGCTAATCGATGCATCGAGGGCACCAAGGTTTGCATCGGCCCAATTTAGATAATCACCGGTGCCTTCGACATAAATGAACTCTTGGTCGTTCGGGCACATCAATACGCCGTCCATCAGAACGCCGCCTTGATGGTTGCACGCGAGTGCATAAACGGCTTGGCCGACTTTTAGTTTTTTAACATTGCGGGTAAATAGTTTCTGCAAAAATGCGGCGGCATCTTTACCGATGATTCTAAGTGGCGTTTCAGGCACGTCGTAAAGACATGCGTGGGTTTTCAAATGCTGGTAGTGCGCGACCTCGTCGTAGTTTGAACTGATCGGGTACAGTCGTCCGTTGTAGATACCATAGCGGGTTTCGGGCCGATCGTTGCAAGCAAAGAACGGCGACTTCTTAAACCGATGATCAGAAACGGGGAGAAAGGAAATCGCCATCAGGCCTCCTGTTTTGGGTATCAATCCTTGCGGGCCGTCATTTGGGCCCTGGGTTTTTCGACAAGCTCAAGGCCGTAAGATTCAGCCGGGTTGACGATCCGAGAATCTAGCACTTTTGCATCATGCCGCGCTAGATGCTTTCGCGCGTAAAAAGAGGAGCGCTAATTCTGCGCTGGGTGAATATAGTTCAAGCGTCGAGCGAGGTATCAAGACACGCTTCCAATTGAACAGGTTGGGTATTTTGCGATAACGAGTTGTGGGAGGCTGCTCAAAGTGACGGCCAGATGACGCGTGCCAATAGGGCTTGGTAGCGGTTCGATGGGTGAGGGAGCCCACATCGGCTGACCTCATCGCTTTGAGAACCGCTTGGTTAGGAGGCGATGCTAGGGGGTTCGTAGTCAGTGAGTCGAGTAATGGTCATTTTCTCAATCAGTTGCTGGGGAAGATCGCCTAAGGCTTTGCGTTCTGGTGAGTTGAAATAAGCCGCTTCTAGAATGGCGATTGCAGTTTCTGTTTCAAAACTTCTGAGCCAAATAAAAGTGTTGGTGTCGAGTGCTTGCCAGGCGCCGTGGATCGTCATGCCCAAGCGTTCGTGCAGCGGGCGGATATGGGTTTCAAAGACCTCAACCCAAGCGGCCATTTCGCCAGGATGGATATCGTATTGTCGCAGTTGAAAAATCATCGGAGTAGGTTCCGTTGCAGAGTCGATTTTTAGGGTTTCAAACAGCCTTCAGGGCACGTCACAAACCTTGGGTTCAAGGTCGAGTGCGGCGAGCAGCCGACCAAAGCCGATGAATTGGCCAATCATCATGCCGAGTTCGAGGATTTGCTCGTCGGTGAACCCGGTTCGCATTCGGTCAAAAAAAGCATCATCCATACTATGGTGATCGTTAGCCAATCGTTCGGCGTATTCCAGCGCTAAGCCCTCTTCATGGGTGAATGAGTTACTGCTCGCATCAAGCTCCGAGATTTTTGCCTCGGTGAGCTTTGGGGTTTCTCCTTCTGCAACCTGCAGAAGCCTGGCGTTGAGTCAGGTAAAGCAGTCGTTGAGTCGAGCAACCTTTAGACGAACCAGTTCAATCAGAGCTTCATCAAGGCTATGGCCCTGCCGAGCTGGGAGGTAGAACGAAAAATAATTTTTGAAAAAAGTCGGCGCATTAGCAAGCCCGCGGGTGAGCGCGGTGTCGCGACCGGCGGCTTCAAGGGCTTTGACTTGTGCCAAGGTTTCTGGTGGCAGGGCTGCATCGTCGAGTAATTTAATTCTGGGCATCGAACATCTCCTTTGCTCGAGTGTAATCACTCACTTGGTGAGAAGCTAGCCGCGAGTCTGGTTTGTGAGCTGAGCCTTTGTGAAAACAGTTGATGGCGGCCGTTGCGATATAAGCACGATCGGTTAAACCCCGCTGAAGGCGAATTCAAGCTTTTGGCTCGGTTGGTGCCGGCGACATCAGCCCTTTTTGTAATCTTGATTGTTGAAGGCAATTACCCTGAGCTCGCCTGTCCTGCTGAACCCTGAGATGCTTATGAATCGCCCAAATCCAAAGATCCAGCTTGACGATAAGACTGGGCTTGGGTTTAATGAGCGCTCTGTTAGAGCAGGTCTGAAACTAGACAAGCCTAAAAGACAGTTCAAAATGGCCAGATAGCTCAGTCGGTAGAGCAGAGGATTGAAAATCCTCGTGTCGGTGGTTCGATTCCACCTCTGGCCACCATCCTTCTCTTTTAAAAGCTTTTAACTACTTGTCCAGCTTCACAATTTTCGTGAGCGAGCTGGAGTAGTAAACAACGCAGTTGACAAAAAAGTGTTCCAAGTACGCCTATCGAAAACATGGTGCTTACTACTTTTCC
>JABGWC010000022.1 GCA_018645765.1 Gammaproteobacteria bacterium
GAAAAGCAAAAAGTGCAGCAGCAGTTTGATGGTTTTGGCATGTTCATCGCGATGGATCCGCCGAAACATGATTTGCAGCGCGCAACCGTTACGGGCGTCGTTGCACCGCCGAACCTGGCGGTCATGGCGACGACCATCCGCACGCGTGCTGGCGCCATTCTTGATGCATTGCCCCTGGGTGAGACCTTTGACTGGGTCGACCGTGTTTCGATTGAGTTAACCACTCAGATGCTGGCGACGCTTTTTGATTTTCCCTTTGAAGATCGCCGAAAACTTACTCGTTGGAGTGATGTGGCAACCAATCCGCCCGGCACTGGGGTGACGGAAACAGCCGCGCAACGACGAGAAGAACTGGTGGAATGTTTGACGTATTTTACGGCGCTCTGGAATGAGCGGGTTAAAGCCCCAAAAAAAGGGGATTTAATTTCGATGTTGGCGCATGGTGAGGCAACAAAGAACATGGTGCCCTTCGAGTTCTTAGGCAATCTACTGCTCTTGATTGTGGGCGGCAATGACACGACTCGAAACTCAATCTCTGGCGGGGTGCTGGCATTAAATGAGAACCCGGCTGAGTACGCCAAGCTGCGGGCTGAGCCGGGTTTGATTCCCAATATGGTCTCGGAAATCATACGTTGGCAAACACCGCTTGCGCACATGCGCCGCACGACCACGCAGGCGGTTGAATTAAACGGCGTCACAATCCCTCAGGGCGAAAAAGTGGTTATGTGGTACGTCTCGGGTAATCGAGACGAGCGGTCGATTGCCCGGGCCTCCGAATTTTTGATCGATCGGGACAAGGCGCGCCAGCATCTATCCTTTGGCTTTGGCATTCACCGATGTATGGGAAACCGACTGGCCGAAATGCAGTTAAGAATCCTCTGGGAAGAAATTCAAAAAAGGTTCGCCTTTGTGGAAGTTATGGCGCAACCCACGCGAACCTATTCAACCTTTGTTAAAGGCTTTACGGACATGCCTGTGCGATTGCATCCGTTGTAATGTGGCGGTCCCGCATGCTGGGTGTAACGAGCATAGGCGCAACCGATGTCCGTTCACTTTGTGTTAAACAAGTCATACCCTAACCAAAAGGAGACATCTCCCAATGCAGCAAGGCTTTCATCATGTGGCATTTGCGTGCCGAGACCCTGAAGCGACGCGACACTTTTACGAAGACTTATTAGAATTCGCTTTAACCCATACAGAAGTTGAAGGCGATGACAAGGCGCGTATGAAGCATCTCTTTTTTGATGTAGGTGATGGCAGTTCGATGGCCTTTTTCTATTTGGAGGGGCCCGGCTTTCCAAGCGCGTATCCAACGGATATTTCGACCGGTATGGGATTGCCTGTTTGGGTTAATCACGTCGCCTTTAAGGCCGACGCGCACCGAAAGAAACAGGTAAAGGCGCGGCTCAGCGAGGCGGGTGTTGAGCCGCTTATGGCGGTGGATCACGACTGGTGTCAGAGTCTGTACTACCTCGATCCGAACGGCATCATGGTTGAGTTTTGTGAAGACACGCCGGGCATCGTGCCGGATCGCGCAAAGGCCTTGGCGTTGCTGACAGCTTAGCTTGCCCGAGTTAGCGCCTCTAATTGCTTCCGGCAAGTTACGGATTAGGCTGATGCGCTGAGTCACAATACCGGCCTGTTGCCAGGCCGACGCGCGCCGTCACACGGCGCTCAGAATGAGATTAAAAGAAAACGTCGCAGCGCGGGTCGACGGAACAGAGCCCCCGGTCTTGGCGCCCTAACTGTCGCCGATCGGTGTGACGTTCTTTGGCCTCGGTGGTGTCCCCGACGGTGGTTTTGCAACATCGAAACCAAGGCCCGGTTATGACGGATTGAGGTGCCGGAGCGGATTATTGGCTGTCAATAAAAGAAAAAAAATGCGTGGATTTCTGATTGACCGTTCGGAAACTGTGGGTATAAGCTGTTTAAAGAGCGTTTCCTTTATTGCCCGCTCACCGGATCATTCAGAAGTAAATAACGCATCAGGATAGAGAAAGAATGCATGGTTGGTGAACGGTACTGACGGAAAATAATAAAAATCAAAATGAGGTGGGACAATGGGGTTACTAAAAAAGACACAATACTTCGCCGTTTTCGTCGTTGGTGCTGGTTTAGGGTTGGCTACGCCGCTGTATGCTGAAGACGATCAACGCCGCATCGAAGAGGTCGTCGTAACGGCGGAAAAGGTTGAAGCGACCGTCTCGGATACCTCTATTTCCATTACCGCCTTTTCAGAAGAAGCGATCGAGGACTTCGGAATTCAGGGCGCTGACGAACTGGTTAACTATCTCCCGGCGACCACTCGAGACGCGTTTGACATTCGTATCCGCGGTGTTGGTCGGAACTTTAGAGCGCTCGGCGGCGATCCCGGCGTTGCGACCTACTACAACGGCATCTATTCCCCAGACTTTGGGATTGCAGCCTCTGAAAACGGTTTGTACGATTTGGCACGGGTCGAAGTGCTGCGGGGACCGCAAGGCACGCTCTATGGTCGAAACTCGATTGGGGGCGCTCTTAATTATGTGACCAACTCCGCCGACTACGAGACGGCCGGCGAGATTCGGATGCAGGTAGGTGCCTACAACACCAAAGAACTCTACGGTGTGGTCAATGGCACAATTTTGGATGAGGTGCTGGCAGGTAGAATTACCGCGACCAAGCGGGATCGCGATGGTCATCAAAAAGGCCTTAATGGCTCGCCCGATCTGGATTCGACCCATGATCGTAACGTCGCAGTTTCTTTTTTGATCGACGTTCGGCCGAATCTCTCGATCAAGGTGCGCGGCAATGATCGCATCTCGGATCGAGCGATTGGTCAGTCCGGGTACATCAATCAGGGGCCGGCTGGCTTTCGAGGTGCAGGGACAGACTATGCCGCTTACGGCTTGCGACAAGTGCCCAATGGCACGCCAGGCTCTGTGAGCTATACCAATCCCGGTAACGGGGCGATCATATCCGGGATGCCGGTGCGGCCGGGTATGGATCCTGCGGCAACGCACATGCCAAATGCATCCTTTGGCCGAACGGATGTCGAGGGCCTTTATGGCTCAGCGGATACGGATACTCTGAGGAACCTCGTGAACGATTCCGGCGGCGATTGCCAATGGCCCTATGCCAATACTGAGTGTAACCATTCTAAGTTTGATCATATGTCGAGCAGCTTCGAGCTGACTTGGGATATCAATGACGATATGGCCTTGACCTACCTCTTCGGCACCAACGATTTTGAATACACTTTCAATATTGATATCGACGGGTACGACAGCGACTTCACTAAATATCGACAAACTGTTTTGGAAGACGTCTGGAACTATTCCCACGAACTCCGGCTGCAGGCCAACTTTGGAGATCGAATCTCGGTGACATCGGGCCTGTTCAGTTTTTCTGAGTCTCGGAAGCAGAATTACACGTTGACCAATAACACCCTTAGATACACCGAAGCTGCGGATTATGGCGACTTGGCGTTGCCGACGCCGGCAGCATTTGGCTTGGGTGGTGCTAGCATCCTTCAAGTGTATAGCGGCTTTGGTTTAACCCAGGCGCCCGTTACGATGGATACACCGCTAGATGGTGAGCAAGTTGCCGGGCTACACGGCGGTAGTGAGGATGCTTATCGTCACCGCAATCGCTCTTTTAACGAGCAGGTCGCTTTTTATACGCAGGCCACGTTTGAGTTGAATGATCAATTTGCGATTGTCGCGGGTATTCGTTATGCCAAGGATGATAAGGAAGCATTGGAGCGTCGAGTGGCTTATGCCGAGATTGCTTTGGCGAGCGCGTTTTCCCCTATATTGGTGGGCCTGAGCACGATTCCTTCGGCGGTTTATCCGACGAATATGGCCGTCAGTGCGGAAGGGTTTCAGATTCCTGGCGTTGGCCAAAACACGTTGGCTTTCTACGCCACGCCGGCGGCAGCCGGCGGGTTGGGTGCGCTATCTGACTTGGCATTAACCAACATTGCGGCAGGCCGAGCCGTGTTTAATGGTAATCCTGCTAACCCAATTACGCCTGTCTGCCCCATCACTGATGCCAGTTGTTCGCAGACCTTATTGCTGCAAGGCATTCCTTACAGCTTCGCTTGGCGGACGTCTGATTCGGATTCTTGGTCAGACACGAATTTTCGAATTAACCTAGATTGGACGCCCAATGACGACACGTTGATGTACTTTTCGGTGACGACGGGCTACCGAGCGGGTGGTTTTGCGCTCGGTGTCTTGGATGCTCGAACTCAGTCGGGCGATGCGGGTTGTCTCAACCTAGGATTCTATGTCAATTGCTTGAAGCCAGTATCTTATGATGCGGAGACCGTGACTGCTTTTGAGATCGGTTATAAAGGCACCTGGCTCGACGGCCGAGCCCAGGTGAATGCGTCGATCTACCGATAC
>JABGWC010000186.1 GCA_018645765.1 Gammaproteobacteria bacterium
ATCGATTGTTTTGGTCATCCCGTTGCTTAAACTGCTTTCGTAAACTTCCCATTTTTATCCCCGTAGAATAATCATTGCTCTGTTTTAGAGTTGACTACAGGGGCTTTCATCCGCTCGACGCGAAATCGAAAGGTTGCAACAGCGTTTAGTGCAACCCTTCCTTGGTCACAACGCGGCGGCTTAGAAATCTTCCCTGATTTCAACACTGCGGGATAATAACCTACATTATTTCGATTGTCACAAATAAAAAAGGCGGCCAATGGCCGCCTTTTTTATACTTCTGAAATCGCTTCGGCTAATTCATTGAAACCGTAAATTCAAGCCCCATCAAACGAGGCAAGGTGGTTCCTGAGCTCTGACGAAAATGCTCTTCTTCTCCGTGACGCAGCACCTGAAGAATACCGATATCATCCAATACGTTATTAACGAAACCCGACACGATCATACGACCGTCAGCCGACGTCCAGCTCGCTCGTAAGTCCAAACGACCATAATCGTCAGCCATCTCGTCTTCATTCTCGAAGGGAGAATAATAAACCTTATCGATCCAACTGTAAGAACCAGAAAACGTCAAATTTGCTCCCGAATCCAGCGGCGTTACGTGCGACATCCAACCGTTAAACTTAGACTCTGGGACAGCCAATAGCTGGTTACCGTTAATATTTTTCAATGATGTTGCAGCACCAAACAATGAGGCAGGCCGATCAAAGCCAGCAGGATCTAAGATTTCTAAATCCTCTGAATACTCGTTAGGCGTGTAGCTGAAGTTACCGCCTAACGTCAGCCTATCGGTTGCGAGCCATGTCAACTCAGCTTCGATACCTTTGATTTCAGCACCCGGTGCCGGCAATACTGATGTTGACGTACCAAAGAAACTGTTCACCTCCGTCGCGACCGTATGAATATTCTCATAGTCATAGAAGTAGAAGGAACCGTTCAGTTGCAGCGAGTTATCCATCCACTGAGTCTTGTAGCCCAATTCATAGGCGACTAACTCTTCAGGATCGTAAGTTGGTGTCTTACTAAAGAACACCAAGTTATACCCGCCTGCCCTGTGGCCCGTCGTCACAGAGGCGTACATCATCGCATTGTCAGTGATGTCGTAATCGACATTTAAGCGAAAAGTGGTCTTGGTATCTTCACGATCGAAAGGTCTATACAAGCTAACCGCAATCGGAATACCACCATTGACTGCTTTCCGGGTTGGTGTTGGTTGACCATATTCATCGAGCACCAAACCGAAAGGGCTTCCTGCTGCTGCGGCTTCAGCAGTTTGCTCAAAGCCGCCGTTCGCTAAACTGATACCAAACGCGCCGCCCCAAAACCCAATCAAGCCGCCTAAATCGCTCTCGGTGTAGCGCCAGAGATTTTCTTCGGCAACCAATTCATCTTTTGCGTACCGAATCCCAGCGGTTACAGCAACCTTGTCATTAACCTGCCAGACACCTTGAGTGTATGCCGCGAAGGCTTTTCGATTAGTTTGCGTGTGGTACAACAAATCACTACCGACACTATTGGGCCCCCACTGAACGTCCAAATCAGGATTCGTCCCGTCGTCGCCTGTCCACAAACCAATCATCAAATTTCGGCTTGGGTTTTCCGTTGCCGTTGCACCCGCATCAGCATTGGCCACTGAGTCATTAGAGTTACAACCGAACCGATCGCTACCAACACAGGAGTCTCTTGCCGAATGCAAGGAAATTTGCCCTGGTACAGCAATGCCCAATGCAAGCATCATGTTGGACAGTGAGATGTTGGTCAGCGCAGGCGTTAACGCCTCACCGGCACCGAGCGTGTTGGACAAGACTGAGTCCAGGCCATCACCGAGCGCAGTGTTGTCAACATAAGGGTCTATAAATCTTGCCTCCCCAACCGCACTATAGAAATCACCGCGTTGATCAATGGTTGCGTCGTAGAAGAAAATCCCAGAGGTCAATGTGATGTCCTCACTCAAATCAACAACCGCGACCAATTCATGTGACTCGTAAGACGCTTCATGGTTGACGTAAAACTGCCGATCATGGAACTGGCTCGCGGTGTTGTCGTCATCTGTTGTTCGTCTATAGATTAACTCGTTCAGACCATAAATGTACTTCAATTCAACGCTATCGTTTAGCTGGTAGGTTAGATTTAACTGGGTAGTATTACCGTCAAATTCTTCCCGGTTTAAGCCATTGGTGCCGGCACAAATATCA
>JABGWC010000021.1 GCA_018645765.1 Gammaproteobacteria bacterium
CATTGCCAAGGCCCATGGGGTCAAAGTGGGCCAACTGGCAAAGTGGAATGGCCTCGCTACGAGAGCCCCTCTGAGTATCGGCGAAAGCTTGTTCATCTTTGATGGCGAATCTCGTGCTGACCGACAAACCAGGGCATCGGCTACCCCGAACGGCGCTGAGGCCACGCTTCGGTCAGTCTACTACCGTGTAAGGCAAGGTGATTCGTTATCGAAGATCGCCAACCGATTCAACACGACGGTTGCCGCCATCAAGGCCAAGAATCCATTCCTAGATCAGAAAAAGTATCTGCAACCCGGTGACCAACTCACGCTAGTCCTGAACATTCGACGGCCGCGCTAAACGGCCTCAATCAGGCCTCGAGAGACCGCTTAG
The DNA here is from genome assembly GCA_018645765.1 of Gammaproteobacteria bacterium. Taxonomy (GTDB): domain Bacteria; phylum Pseudomonadota; class Gammaproteobacteria; order Pseudomonadales; family Azotimanducaceae; genus UBA9926. Next base: position 374 of record JABGWC010000021.1, read on the forward strand.
AAATTCTGCCCTTGTATGTCACCAAGTTTTTGCAGAGAAGATTGAAAGCGCTGAAACTCTAAACCACCCAGCTGCTTTTCCAGCAACGGTCTGATGGCTTGATTTTCCATCCCTGCGATGGGTGAATCCTCGGGGTTTCTAACATTGGTTACCGAGACCACCGCAACATCGCCATCATCAAGTTCCGCAATGCCGATCGACTTTGCACTTTCAGAAGGCTTCGGCAAGGCGAAGGCCTGCGTTCGCAGTGCTTGCGGGATGTCTGATTGGTAACGCGTCATATTGGTTTTAACAGACCATTCCACACCATAAGCCTCAGCGACCAAACGCGTTATTTCGCCCGCTTGGAGTTTTGCGACCACTTCGAGCGCCAACGACTGTGCCAAACCCGTGGCTTTGACTTGCCTCAAGCTTGTCTCGATTTCGGCTGTTACAGCCTCAAAGGGTTTTAAAATGCTTTCCTCATAACCCGTCACACGAACGACCACCGCAGCACCGTCATCAAGCTCGATGACCGCGCTATTATTACCATCGATCATCAAATCCGGAGAGAAGACTGCATCTTTGACTCTCGCATTGGACAAAATCCCCATGTTTGAGCTCCGACCTTGGCCTACCAACTCGACAACCTCTAATCCCAGCTGATCAGAAATGCCCAGCAGATCGGAGTCCTCAAAAGCCATTTCATCCAGCTCACTCATCGATGCGACATAGGCATCCTTAACCGCCTCTTCCCGATAAGCCTGCTCAACCGAATCAGCCACCAGGTCAAATGCGGCTACCGCGGCCGGCACCAACTCCGACAGTTGGATCAGGTGAAAACCAAACTCCGTTTCGACCGGCGGAGAGATCTCGCCTTCCGAGGCCAATTCAAATGCGGCTGTTTCAAACGGCGCAACGAAGATATCTCGTTCGGCCAGACCCAAATCCCCTCCCCCAGCAGCGCTACCTGGATCCTCGGAGAAAGATTGCGCTAATTCCGAAAAGGCAGTTCCTGCGGCAAGTTTGCTCTGGATTTCGAGAATTTTCGCCAGTGCCGTATCCCGGTCCTGGTCTTCTGAAACAGTAATGAGGATATGCGCTATCCGACGTTGTTCACCCTGCGTATAAAGATCGATTCGATCGGCATAGAAAGCCTGCAGCGCCTCTGGCGTCACGTTTACTGCGCTCATGAGGTCCGACTTCGCTAATTGTACATAGGCGACATCAATCATTTCTTCGGTGAAAAACTGATCTCGATTGTCATCGTAGAAGTCTTGAACACTCACCGAATCAATCGCCAGATCGGCCTCAAGGTCCCGGGCGTTAAACGTGACATACGTCACGTCTCGCGTCTGACGCGACAAGCTGGTGGTCCGACGCATTTCAGCGTCGGTCATAAAGGATGACCCCTGAATGGCTTCTGACAACTGACCTACTGCCTCATCCAGCCGAAGTTCCTCACGATAAGTCACCGGATCATAGCCCGCACTCGCAAGCACCAAGCGATACTGGTTCGGGTCGAAGCTGCCACTAACCTGAAACACTTCAGTTTGCATCAGAGATTGATCGAGGCTGGCATCACTTGCCGTTAGACTCAATTCATTAACCACCTGACTCAAAAGCTTGCGCGTAATTAAAGATTGTAAAACGTTCGCGCGCAGTTCGTCTTCATCGAGGCTTTCAGGTGTCATGCCTTGACTCATTAGCATCCGTCGATTACGTTCCACCGCAACCTCCATCTCGGAGGCTGTAACATCGTCACCATTGACGCTCGCCACGCGCGCCACTGGCGTCAGGAAGGTAGTAATTGACCCTAACCCGAAGAACGCAAAGGCTATAATAATTAAACCAATAATCACCTTGGTACCGAAGCCCTGGCCCCGCTCACGCATACTCATGATCGACATACAAACCCCTTGCAACAACTCGCTTTTAAGCCGAGTAGTTTACACCAATAATTTATCTGAGAACCGCCCTGAGGCTGTTTAACACAAAATAAAACGGCGCCCTAGGGCGCCGTTTAATAAACATCTCAATGCCGTTAAGCATTTATTGACGAATCGAATCCGTTTCGTTCACACGGTACCGTTCCAGGAAACGACCGCTTAGCTGATTAGTTGACCGCGTCTTTCAGTGCCTTACCTGCTTTGAAAGCTGGAACGTTAGCGGCTTTAATTTGAATCGCTTCGCCCGTCTTTGGATTACGGCCCGCACGCGCTTCACGCCGACGAACAGAGAAGGTGCCAAAGCCAACAAGTGTCAATGAATCGCCAGCCTTAAGCGAGCCCGTGACGGAGTCAACCACCGCATCCAGAGCTCTGCTTGCAGAGGCCTTTGAGATATCAGCAGATTCGGCAATATTGTCGATTAATTCTTGTTTGTTCAAAATTCACCTCTTATTTTCATTTTGATTGATAAAATGGGTACTTCTGACGTTTCTAGCTTTACCCGCTTTTTATAGCAACTGACCTCTAACCGGTCAAGCAATACTAGTGTGGGCTTACGCGGTTTTCGGTTGCCGCCTCGGGTTCAATCTCAGTGGTTGTGTCAACGGTAGCCACCCACGGCTCTGGCTGGCTCGCCAGCGCGATCTCTAGTACTTGGTCTATCCACTGAACGGGGTGTATCGTCAACGCATCGAGTATCACTTTGGGAATATCTTTTAGGTCCTTTCGGTTGTCCTCGGGGATTAACACGGTCCGAATGCCGCCGCGATGTGCCGCAAGCAACTTTTCTTTCAACCCGCCGATAGCCAGCACCTGGCCCCGCAACGTGATTTCGCCGGTCATCGCGACATCCGCCCGTGCAGGGATATCTGTAAGCACGGACACCAACGCCGTACAGAGCGCAATACCCGCGCTGGGCCCGTCTTTTGGTGTCGCGCCTTCTGGCATGTGAATATGAAGATCAATCTTTTTATGAAAGTCTGGATCAATACCCAAGGCCTCGGAACGACTGCGAACCACGGTGATCGCTGCCTGGATAGACTCTTGCATCACATCCCCAAGGGAGCCCGTTTTCGTGGTCACGCCTTTGCCTGGCACTACAGCCGTCTCAATAGACAACAACTCACCACCCACACTGGTTACAGCAAGACCCGTTACCTGACCGATCTGATCTTCGGTTTCGGCCCGACCGTACTTAAATCGACGAACGCCAAGATAGTCTTCAAGCTGTTCAGGCTCGATGATCACTGGTAATTGCTGTTCACTCGAGGTCACCGCCCTTACGACCTTCCGACAAATCTTTGAGATTTCGCGTTCTAAACCTCGAACACCGGCCTCTTTGGTGTAAAACCGAATGAGATCTAACATCGCTGCATCCGTAACGGTAAGCTCACCCGACGCAAGACCATTATTTTTCAGCTGTTTCGCGAATAAGAATCGAGTTGCAATATTCAATTTCTCGTCTTCTGTATAGCCCGGAATCCGAATCACTTCCATTCGATCCAGCAGCGGCGCAGGAATATTCATTGAGTTTGACGTGCAAATGAACATCACTTCCGACAGGTCATAATCCACCTCAAGATAATGATCATTAAAACTATAGTTTTGCTCTGGGTCGAGCACCTCAAGCAGGCCTGACGCAGGATCGCCCCGGTGATCCTGTCCCATCTTATCGATCTCGTCCAACAGAAACAGGGGGTTTTTAACGGCAACCTTGGTCAGCTTCTGAATCACCTTGCCGGGCATCGACCCTATATAGGTTCGACGATGGCCCCTGATCTCCGCCTCGTCTCTGACACCACCCAGTGCCATCCGGACAAATTTTCGGTTGGTTGCTCGAGCAATCGACTCACCTAGAGAGGTCTTACCAACCCCGGGCGGCCCGACCAAGCACAAAACCGGGCCTTTATTTTTCTTAACCCGTTTCTGAACAGCGAGAAACTCCAGGATTCGCTCCTTAACATCTTCCAACCCGTAATGATCCTCGTTCAAGATCCGCTCAGCCGCGCTGATATCTGTTTTAACGCGGGACCGCTTCTTCCAAGGCGTATTCAGCATCCAATCAAGGTAGCTGCGCACAACCGTCGCTTCGGCCGACATGGGTGACATCATTTTCAATTTCTTGATTTCAGCCGTGACTTTTTCGCGCGCTTCAGTCGGCATGCCCGAGGCTTCGACTTTGGTTTGTAGCTGCTCAATTTCCGTCGGGCCCTCATCAAGATCGCCGAGCTCTTTTTGAATCGCCTTCATCTGCTCGTTGAGGTAATACTCTCGCTGGCTCTTCTCCATTTGTTTTTTGACGCGACCCCGAACTTTTTTATCCAGCCCCGAAACCTCAATCTCACCGGTTAGTAGGGTCGATAGCCGCTCAATTCGGCGACGCACATTTTGAACCTCAAGCAGTGCCTGCTTTTCTTTCAAACTAAGCGTTAATTGGGCCGCAATCGTATCGACCAGCCGGCTAGGTTGGGTTATCCCCGAAACCGTTGTGACGACTTCAGACGGGATTTTTTTGCTGGCTTCAACATAGGCTTCAAAGGTCTTCATCAAACCTTGGCAAAGCACTTCGGCTTCTCCCTCAATCAAGGCCTCTTCTGCTACCAGCTCGATATCGGCCCGAAACAGCTCGGCCTCGTCTCGCAAGTCGAGCACCCGCGCACGACTCTCGCCTTCCACAAGAATTTTAACGGTCTTGTCAGGCAGGCGAATCAACTGCAGGATCGTCGCAGTCGTACCATACCGATACAGATCGTCTGTCTTTGGATCATTGTTTTCTGGCTCAATCTTAGCCAGTAACAAGATGCGTTTATCGCCCTCTTGCGCTTGCGCCGCTTCCAGTGCCGCAATCGACTTTGGCGTTCCGATAAACAATGGTTGAACGCCATGGGGATACACGACCATGTCCCGAAGCGTCACCACTGGAACTTCTAAAATTGTTGCCATCTGCTTGTTCACTCCGCTATTTCATCTTGTTGGCGCTCGGGGACGCAACAAGTCTATTGCCATCCCAGTGTCCCGCCCCGCATTTTTTAAGGTTTGATACTCGTTCAGCGCCCTTATTTTTTGTAACGCTATCACACCTTGTTCTCTATATACGCAAATCTGAGTGACAAAAATCACAAATCATCGCTTGCACCGCCGAAAAATTTAGAGCGCAGGCAGAACAAGTCGATGGCGACGCGTGCCGCGTAATCGTGCTGAACCCGTATGGGCGAGGTATTCCGATGCGCCTTCTGATTTGAAGACAAGGCACTCAGACAA
>JABGWC010000303.1 GCA_018645765.1 Gammaproteobacteria bacterium
CGCAGTGCAACACCCTTCAATCACCAACGGCTTTGTTGAATTGAAGATGAATCAAGCAGACGAGAAGCGCTAGACCGCCGCCATTGATATAGGCGATGGCCCTTAGAAACAGAGTAGGTGATTCGATGATAGAGTTTTTTATGACGTTTTTGGTTTTTCTGTTTGTGATCGTCATCATGGCGGTTGGCGTTATGCGCGGCAGACCACCGATTGCAGGATCCTGCGGCGGATTGGGCGCGATGGGAGTCGACGGCGCCTGCGAAATTTGTGGGGGTAATCCGGACAAGTGCGAGGCCTCTGATGGCCCAGGCGCGAAACCGGTCATCACCAATGCGTTAGAAGCTTAGCGCAGCGCTGAGTCTTCTCTCCAGTCCCGCATCACGGAGTTGAGCCTCCTAAGCGCGTCGCTGAGGGCTTTTTACAGCTGACGTAGAGCTTAGAGTTTGAAAAATGCCCACTTGATGCCTGCAAGGCTCCGGTTAAACGCAGCGGAGGCGGATCGAGCGCTGCGGGTCGATCCCTCACAGCAATTCATCATTTTGTTCTGCTCTAATCTGAGCTCGGCGAGCATCTGTCTGGCGATTTAAAAGATGCCGATTGATTAGTTTTTGATATTCAAGTGGCAAGCTAACAAGCTCGATACCCGAGCGACACCGGCCGCGGCCTTTGTGCATCCTACTGTAACGAATGGGGGCAAAGCAGGTCAGCACCCAAGCGCCTTCATCAAACAAGACCTGCAGTGCGACATAACTTTGCTCGGGCAATAATTCCTCAACACAAAGACCTGCGCCGCCAACACTAAGATCAATTAATTCCGATCAAAAAATGTCTGGGATCTTAATTTCATTGCACAGCACGCGCCGCCCGATTAGCGCAACCCGCTCATCTAGATGCTTAAGATAAGCGGCCATCTCGGCATTTCGCACGTCAATGCGCTCTAGAAACCCTTTGCCCTGACGTTGCAACCTCTTAAGTTGCCCGATCAGCTGAATCGCTTCAGAGTAATCAAACAACGTTTCTGGATCTTGGGTGGCTATCTGATCTGAACTGATCAGCTTATACTCACAGCAGAGTGTATCTTCTAAGCGGAAAAAATCTCTAATGTCGATCTCACTCATGCCGATCCTAGGTGTCGGCTTGCAGGTGGCGAAAATATTAACGGTTAGGGCAACAATAGTATGAAAAGGGTCGTTCAGCTGAGGCTGGCCCTACTGCGGCTTGGTTACCCTCATTATCGGAACACAATACTATGGAATACTTAAGATACAACTTGATGACCGTTGGCCAATGACGCATTGGGTCCTGAGTGTCTCACTAAGAATGGCCAGTAAGCTCGGCAAAAATACCGTGTACCAGCGGGCGAATGGTCTGCCCGTTGCGGGCCTCAGCATCGCTGTCGCGATTTTGGTGATGGTGTTATCTGTGGTCAATGGTTTTGAAGTCGCCTTGCGAGAGCGGGTACTGAGCCTCTTCCCGCACGTTTTAATTTTTGACCGCAATCAGATGCAGTTAAACCAGGCACAACTTGCGTTGATTGAATCCCAAGAACAAGTTTTAGCAATCGCGCCGATCATGGAAATTGGCGGGATGCTCATCGCGAACGGGTCGCATGAAGGGATTGTGGTCTCTGCCGTCGATCCAGCTTTGGAAGCTAAAGTGAATGACTTGCCGAGCTATGTAACGAGCGGAACCTGGTCCAATTTAGAGCAAATTCCCTTCAGCATGGTGATCAGTCAACAGCTTGCGACGGCTTTGGATCTAGCCCTCAACGATCGCGTCACGCTGATGCTGCCAATCGCAAACTTTTCGCTGGCAGGTATCAGCACGCGCTCTAAACGATTTACCGTCGTTGGCATCTATGACACTGCAACCGACTTGGATCGTGCTACCGCCTACATCAATCTTACGGCCGGCACCGCACTCGGTGGAAACCGATTTCCACAAGGCGTGCGGTTAAAACTCAAGGATCTGTTTCAAGCCGCGAACGTTTTGCAATCAATCTATTACGCGCATCCCGCCCAGCCAATCTTCGGATCAAGCTGGATGAGCCGGCAGGGGAGCCTTTACGCGGCCATCGGACTCCAAAAGCAAATTATGTTTATTTTACTGGCACTGCTGGTCGCGGTCGCCGCATTTAATGTCACCTCGCAACTGGTCATCTACGTTGAAGAACGCCGATCTGATATCGCAATATTGAAAACCTTGGGCGCAGGTGCGCATGAGATACGGCGGATTTTCCTGTTGCAGGGCATGACCCTTGGGCTGATCGGCACGGGTGCCGGTCTCATCCTGGGTTTTATTGCGTGTGACGCGATCAACTGGGGGCTCATGACGCTACAAAGTGTCTTCTCTTTAAATTTGCTGGCGGAGTACTTCGTGCATTACCTGCCGTTTGATCGATTGCTAGCCGATTTCTTTTGGGTTGGCTTCGTCAGCCTCATGTTGTGCTTCATCGCGAGCGTTTATCCTGCGCATCGCGCCGCAAAAATGATGATCTCGGAAGGACTTAGAGATGGCGTTTGAGAACAACCCAACCCCCAGTGTGGTAGCGACAAGCCTCATCAAATCCTATCCCCACGGTCAAGCGGGTGTGATAAACGTTTTAAACAGTCTCGACTTAATCATTCATCAAGGCGAGCAGGTGGCGATCACTGGGGCCTCCGGTAGCGGCAAGAGTACTTTGCTGCAAATTCTAGCCGGCTTGGAACGCTCGGACTCGGGCACCGTTTCCTTGCTTGAAAAATCGATGCATCAAATGAAGGATCAAGCGCTGGCTCGATTTCGCAACCACCATCTGGGTTTTGTTTACCAGTTTCACCACCTAATTGACGATTTTACCGCGTTGGAGAACGTCGCCTTGCCGGCTCGAATTAAAGGCCTGACGACGGCGGCCGCAAATAATCAAGCGATGGCCATCTTGGCCCAAATGGGATTGTCTGCCCGATTGTCCCATTTCCCCTGGCAGCTTTCTGGCGGCGAACGCCAGCGCTGCGCGATCGCCAGAGCGTTGATCAACCAACCTGAAATTATTTTTGCCGACGAACCTACTGGCAATCTCGATCATGAATCCGCCCAGCAAGTGAGCGACCTGATGATGTCATTGTGCCGATTAAACGGCGCAACCTTGATTCTTGTCACCCATAACCCGCACCTAGCGGGCCAAACAGACCGCCAGCTCACCCTTGTCGACGGGGCTTTGCGGTAATGATGGATCACCCAAAAATGGTGCTGGCCATAGCGCTACGCTTTTACTGCAATGGCGTGCTGCGGGGCGCCGGTCGACGCTATGTTCAATATGTAAATCGCGCCTCCGTGATCGGGCTCGCGCTTGGGACGGCGGCGCTTATCATGGTGGTCGCTGTCATGAATGGTTTCGACCGTGAACTTCAATCGCGTCTGCTCAGCGTGACCCCGCATTTGCTCGTTTCAGCGAATACACCCCGCGAACAGCTCACAAGCCATGACAACGTGCAACAAGTACAGCCCTTTCTATCGGCAGACGTTTTATTGCTTGCGGATCAAGGTGGATTGTTGTTTCGCCTTCAAGGCCTAGCACCAGATGATCACCAAGTGACAATCATGCAAGACGCCCTGCGAAAGGGCCGGTGGTGGACGCAGCAAGACTCGGCCCCCATCATTTTAGGCGCGCCCTTAGTTGAACGATTTGGTTATCGGCTTGGCCAATCCATTCCAGTGGCTTTGATCAAAATAGATCCAGAGACGCATCGGATTCAACCCCAGGTTTCGAGCTTTATGCTAATTGGGACCTATGCACTCGGCGCAGAAACCGATCAGGCCATCGCGATCACCTCGCTTTCGGCACTGGCAAAAGTGCTTGATTTAACACCAACCCAACGCTTGCATTTAAGAGACCCAATGGCGGTCCGAACGGTTCGAGAAGATCTCATCTCAAGAGGTATCACGCCTTTGAGCTCTTGGGAGCATGAGTTTGGTGCTTTTTTCCAAGCGGTTCAGCTCGAAAAATTAATGATGGGGCTTTTATTATCCGTTCTAGTTGGTCTTGCCCTTATTAGCCTGTCAGCAGGGATGCGTATCGTGATGCTTGAAAAGCAGCAAACAACTGTCATTCTGATGACCTTAGGATTAACCGCGAAAGATTGTCGGCACGTCTTTTTGATTCAAAGCGCTTTGCTGTCGCTTACCGGGATTGCGATCGGCTCGCTCCTCGGCGTTCTGCTCGCCAGTCAATTGCCCGCACTAATGGCCGCAATTGAAGGCTTAACGGGCTTTTCGATCGTCACAGGGAGTTACTTCTCTGACTTACCGGTCGATATTCGGCTGAGAGATACTGCCATGATCATTATCTTAGCCCTGCTCGCGTGTGCCTGGGTGATGTGGCGATTGGTGCAATCTAATTTCCGGCTGGCGCAAGACCCCGCGCGCTCAAATAGCCCATCAGTCGGGATTTAATCGGACTTGGTCCGCATGCCCCAATAGAGCTGCACCGCAACAAACCCGAGCACGCCCAACGTCAAACCGCACGTTAGGCATCCTACAATCAATGGCAACCAAATCTCGGCAAGTCGACTGGCGATCCAGGCCCAGGACAAATCATACGTCGATAAGTCAATCGACTGGCCCGTAATCCAGGCGCCCACCTCAAAGGCAAAGTACATCATGGGCGCCATGGTGATCGGGTTACTGATCCAGACGAGCGCAATGGCAATGGGGATATTACAACGACGCCAAATGCATAATAGTAAACAAGGCGCCATTTGAAACGGTATGGGTAAGAAACAACACAGGAAGCCCCACAGAACCGCTTCAGAAACACTGTGACGGTTCATATGCCAAAGGTCCGCATCGTGAATAAACGCACCGAAAAGCCGAAATATCTTGTGATTTTGCAGCGTCTTTCGATCCGGTAGAAAGCGTTTAAAAGTCATGTGACTCGATAGTTTCCTTCAGACTCATCTGGGGTCAACTCACCGCACGCAGGCCAGAGGTGGACAGGATGCCGGCAAACTAAATTCCTAAGCATTGACGCACAACGCGCGTCGATTAAGTCGCAGAATATATAGCATGTTGTTCTTAGATACTACGGCATGGCCCTGGCTGCGCTCACACTCTTAATCATTCAACGGGGTAGCCTTTTATTACCGGCCTTACCCAATATCGATCTGCTTTGGCTCGCCTTGCCTGCGGCAACGGCTGCCTTGTGGTATCCAAGCACTCGAATCCTGGGGTGGATCGTGATTGCTTTGCTCGTGCAATTTTAGCAACTGTCTATCTCGACCTACCCAAAGCAGCTAAACGTCTATCCGGGTCAAGCATTGCGAGTCACCGCAGAAGTAACCAGCTTGATCAGCCGTGGGCGGTATACGAACCGATTTACCGCCGATATCCTACAGGCGCCGACGCCAAGTCGCCTCGAAGGACATCAAATCCAGCTGTTTTATGCCCCAGCCGCATTAACCGCCGAGGTTGTACCGGGCAGTCGAATTAACGCCATCATTCAATTGACAGCTTTGCGAGGACTCGTTAACCCGCACTCAGGCCATAGCCACCAAAGAATGGTTTTTCGGGGCGTTTCGGGCCGCGGCACCTTGATTCACCATCAAACCCTGAGCGCGCAGCCGAATCCACTAAAATCCCTGACGCGCCGACATACGATCCAACGCTGGCTTGATGATTCGTTATCAGCTAGCAGTAGTCAGGTCATTCAAGCCATCACCATTGGCGCGGCGACAACCATGGATCGGCAACAACGCGAACGCTTGCAAGCGACCGGCACCCAACACTTAATGGTCATATCGGGCCTACATTTAAGTCTTGTGGGCTGGGGCATTTTTAGAATTCTGCGCTGGGTCGGGCTGCCCATCACCCATTGTTATCTGCTCGCAGCGCTTGCTATCACCGGGTACTTTTGGATATCGGCGCAAGCGGTCTCTGTGCTGCGGGCGAGCCTTATGTGTCTGCTGGTTGTTGGGGCTGGCCTCGCGCGGAGTCGGATTGCCTTCAGCGACATCTACTGGTTTGCCATGATCGTGACGCTATTGCATTCACCCTGGGTGAGTGGCTTGCCGGGGGTCTGGTATTCCTTTACGTGTGTCGGTGTTTTATTGCTGATTTCAAACACTCAAAGGACTAAACCCCAGTCTGGGTGGTTGCGATTTTTGGTGTCGTTTAAAACGCAAGTCCTACTGGCGTTGGCCGTGATGCCCCTAGGGTCTATTTTGACGGGATTTACGCCCTTAATCGGCCCCATTGCGAATCAAGTTGCCATTCCATTGATGTCGATCATCGTGTTACCCCCGGCACTTGTCAGCATCTTGCTCTTTTTGATCAGCGAAGCCTTGCCTGGATCCTGGGTCCTATCAATGGCCCACGGTTTACTGAGGGTCAGCGACCTCGGGTTGCAATTATTTTGGATCGTCCTCGACTGCTTCGCAAACCTCGGGGTCTCGCTAACCCTTGCCCGCTTACCTGTTCTGTATCTGATCATTGTGTTCGCTGCTTTTTTGACCTTCATTGCAGGTCTTCGCTTACTACCCATCGCAGCGGTCATGGCGATTTGGCTTGCGTTGATCGCGCCAAAACTCTCGCGACCTGAATTTGCCACGCTCACGCTTCAGGTTATCGATGTCGGGCAAGGCAATAGTCTGTTGCTGCAAACGGCGCACCACAATCTGCTCTACGATGCGGGGCCGTTATCTCGGGGCGGCTTCGATGCTGGCGCCGCAATTGTTGTTCCGGCCTTGCGGTCTCAAGGCATTGACCAGTTACACCAGCTTATTATTTCCCACGGGGATGCGGACCATGCGGGCGGGCAGGGCAGCCTAGAACGCGCGTTGCAGATTAATGAAGTGATCGACCCCAGTCATGCTGATTGCCGAACCCAGAGAGCCTTTAAAATTGATGGCGTAAACTTCCAACTACTGAGTTGGCAGGCCGGCATGAATCGAAACAATCGTTCCTGTTTGCTTCAAGTGACAGGGCCCGGCTTTAACCTGGTTTTGTCGGGCGATATTGAGGTTGAGGCAGAGCTCGCCCTAGTAAGCCAGTTGCAAGGTAACGTTGATTGGCTAATGGTCCCCCATCATGGCTCCAGAACCTCGTCGTCTCCGGCGCTGCTCAATCACCTCAGGCCGAAATGGGCGATCATCACGGCCGGATTCAACAATGCCTTCCAACACCCCCACCCAGAAATCGTTAGCCGGTATCAAAATCGAGGCGCACGGTTGATGTCAACAGCCGAGGAGGGCGCCCTAATCTTTCGAGCCGATCGAGAAGGGCTGCATTGGGTGTCATCGGCAAGGCCCGCCCGCCAAAGATTTTGGTCTGATTAGCGGCGAGGCCTTGCAATTGGTTCGCAAAGTGTAGATCCTTGCGCCCGTTTCAACCCTCAAATGAGATCTCTCTTGGACAAACCAACTCTTATTGACCAACTCGATTTGGAGCAGATTGAAACCAATCTATTCCGGGGCACTAGCGAAGACCTTGGGACCCCTCGCGTTTTCGGTGGCCAGGTTATTGGTCAGGCGCTCATTGCAGCACTTCGGACGGTTGAAGGGCGGCATTGCCACTCGCTCCACGGTTATTTTCTGCGCCCGGGAGACCCGACGCGACCGATTATTTATGAGGTCGACCGTATTCGGGATGGCCGAAGTTTCACCACCAGGCGGGTCGTGGCAATCCAAGCGGGGCAGGCCATCTTCAATATGTCTTGTAGTTTTCAGGTGTTGGAAGCCGGCCTGAGCCATCAAAGTGACATGCCAGATGTGCCCCTACCAGACGAGATCCCTGATGATTCGGAGGCCATGGCAGCTCGACTCGAACAGCTGCCACCGGCTCTGCGCGAAATGATGATGCGGCAGAGTCCAATTGAACTCAAGCGGGTCGAGCCGGTTGATTTCCTAAACCCGGTGAAACGGGCGCCCAAGCAACACACTTGGTTTCGCGCGCGGCAACCACTGGGCGACGACATCGCTATGCACCAATGTTTGCTAGCCTATGCCTCCGATATGGGCATTTTGAGCACCTGCACGCTACCTCATGGCAAATCGTTCTTGACGGGTTTGATGACGGCGAGCTTAGACCATGCCATGTGGTTCCACAGACCCTTCCGGTTCGACGAGTGGATCTTGTTCGAACAAGACTCCCCGGCCGCCGGGGGTGCCCGCGGTTTCAATCGTGGCAGTATGTTCACAGAAGCGGGGCTCCTGATTGCATCTGTTGCTCAAGAAGGCTTGATCCGAGAAATCGACTAATGCCGTGCCTGGAGCTGGTAGCTATCGAGGCGTGACGCGCTTTAGCGCCTTTACCAATTGCTGCTTATCGGCCTGACTGAGAAACTCACCGAGTTCTGACTCGTGATTATGGCTCCGAATGGCTATTCGGGACACACCCCAAGGGTGCGGCGGTGGGGATACGAGATATTTAGCCCAAAGACGTTGATAGGTAATCGCTTGATTGGGCTGGCGAACGCCCTGTTCAATGCTTACAAGATCGTCTGATACCGTGATGACTTCTTGACGGTTGCATTGCCGATTGCAGTAAAACATGCATGCCGCCAGTGCGCCCATCTCGATAATGGAAAATGGCAGGATCATCCAGGCGCCCGCAATCAAAAAGCCGACGCTTACGGTGCCCGACACGATCATCAAGGTGTACAGGAGATACAAGTTGAATCGCCAAGTACCGGATGCATTCGGGCGCAATACTATTTGCCCGGTTTGCGTTGTGTCGTCAATATCCAGTTCCACCATGATCTTGCGATCCTCTACGTCGACGCGCTGAACGGCTCACCTTGAAGGAGCGCCGCAAGATGAGCGCGTAGTTGCGCATTTTCTTGCACTGTCCCTACGGTGATACGAAGCTTGTCCTGCAAACGATCATGAGAAAAGTAACGCACTAAAATATGCCTTGCTTTCAAACCCTCATACAGCGCTTCAGCGCTCAAGGGGCTCTCAAGGGGCACCGTGACCAGCAGGAAATTGCATTCAGACGCAAATACCTGCAGACCCAGCGCCTGAAGGTCACGACACAGGTCCGTACGGTTTAAACGTACCTGCTCCCAAACTGACTTTGCGTAGGCTTGATCGGCTAACGCAGCTTCCGCGAGTTGTTGACTAATTGCATCGAGGTTGTAGCTATCGCGCGTCTTGTGCAGCATCGGTTCAATAAGATGCTCGGGGCCAATGCCGTAACCCACTCTCAAACCAGCCAGGCCGTAGCCTTTGCTGAGCGTTCTAAGCAAGACGATATTATCTGAGGTGACCGCTAATTGCGTCAGGTCATGGGTGTCGTCACCCACAAAATCCACGTAAGCCTCATCAATCACGAGAATACCTTCAATCTCTGACGCCAAAACCCGCAAGGTCTCTTGGTCGATCAAACGGCCACTCGGGGCATGGGGATTGACGATAAATGTAAGCTGGCATTGATGCTCGGTAATCACGCTCGAAAAGTCGTGGGGTAGAGACCAATCCGCCTCGAGCGGAATCGAGGCGACCGTCGCGTCTTGAATTGCTGTGAGAATTGGGTATAGGGAGTAGGTCGGGTCGGTCATGCCGACGCAGGCCCCAGGGTCAACGAAGGTCGTCAGTAATAGCCGCAACAACTCATCGCCCCCGCGCGTTGCAATGACGTTTTCGCGCGCAACCTGATGAACCGATGCCGCAGTCGATCGAAAACGGTCTGCGGTCGGTTGTGGGTAACGCCTCAACGATTCGATTGCAAAGCGCTCGATTGCCTCTTGCACTTTCGGCGAGGTCGGGTAGGGGCTCTCGTTCGTATTCAGTTTTATAACGGGTACATCAACGGGTTGTTCACCCGGCACGTAGCCTGCAAGCTTTGCAATATTGCGCCGTTCAAAGTGTTTACGACTCATCTAAAAACCCCTCATAGCTGACGCCCAATACCTCAGCAAAAATTTTACCGGCGGGCCGCTCAATAATAACCTCATCGCCGCTTCTTTTGCCCAATAAGCCTTTTGCAACCGGACTATTTAAGCTGATCCAACCCTGGGCTAAGTCGAATTCATCTTCGCCGACAATTCTGAGCGTCATCAGGTCATCATTATCGAGTTGAAGTCGAACCCAAGCGCCAAAAAAAATCTTCTCGGTATCTTTCGGCGTTCGATCCACAACTTCTAAAACATCGAGACGTTTTTCAAGAAACCGGACTCTGCGGTCAATCTCTCGGAGTAGCCGTTTGCCATAAATATAATCTGCGTTTTCAGAGCGATCGCCTAGGGCCGCTGCCGCAGAGACCTGTTGGGTGATTTTCGGACGTTTGTCCCGCCACAGATATTGCAACTCGGCTCGGAGATTACTTGCGCCTTGCGGCGTAATGTAGACCTTTTCGCTCACCTTGATGCCCTCGTAGAATGTTGGACCTGAAGCACGATTATCGAAACCGAATACAGCGACTAGTCTCCGCTAACTGTCGCTGGCGGTAAACACCGCAATCGGGGTGCTTGAAAACATCGCGCATAAACCATGCTGACGGTTACCGTTTCTGATCGCATCGTGACGAGATCGCCAAATGGCGTTGCTGCTTAAACCAGAAATTTAATTCCGAAATGATGCCGTGTCTTAGCCTTCAAAACGCGATCAGCTCTCTTGAGCTTTCGGTCAGCACAGACCGATTGCCCTTGAATTCCGCAAGAGGAGTATTATACATAAGCCCAAGCGCGAAAAACGCGACGCATAAGCAGATTATCGAATCACTGAGGATTCACAATGAGAATGGATAAATTGACCACCGCCGTGCAAGAGGCGCTATCTGACGGGCAATCTTTGGCCGTTCAAAAAGATCACAACATCTTGACGCCTGTTCATATATTTTCCGCGTTGCTTCAAGATCGGGCAGGCACCGTTTGGACGCTCCTGGGTCAAATGGGTGTAAACCTTGAGCAGCTATCAAAGGGGGTGAGCGGTTTATTGGCTGTGCTGCCCGTTGTTAAACCGAATCGCGGTGAGGTCCAGCCCGGTCCAGAACTGATTCGCTGGCTGAACCTCGCTGAGAAAAAAGCCCACGAGTTAGGGGACGACTTTATTTCAACCGAAGTACTGTTATTGTCGCTTTTTGAAGGCACGGACGCGTTAGCCAAACAGCTACAGAGCAGTGGCATCGACCCGGACGCTTTAACGCGCGCAATCAAACAATCTCGCAATGGTGGTCAGGTTGACAATGAAGGCTCGGAAGACGAGCGCCAGGCGCTTGAAAAGTACACGGTTGATCTGACCGAGCTTGCTCGCTCAGGAAAATTGGATCCGGTCATCGGCCGCGATAGTGAAATCAGACGAACCATTCAGGTGTTGCAGCGTCGGACTAAAAATAACCCGGTACTTATTGGCGCGCCAGGCGTCGGCAAGACCGCAATTGTTGAGGGCTTGGCGCTCCGAATTATTAATCAGGAGGTGCCGGAAGGTCTCCGCCATAAAATTATTTTGTCCTTAGATTTAGCAGCGCTGGTCGCGGGCGCAAAATTTCGTGGTGAGTTCGAAGAAAGGCTAAAAGCGGTTCTAAAAGCGCTAGAGAGTCGGCGAGACGACGTTATTTTGTTTATTGATGAGTTGCATACGGTTGTGGGTGCGGGCCGGGCGGAGGGCTCGATGGATGCTGGCAATATGCTAAAGCCTGCACTCGCGCGTGGCGACCTGCATTGTCTGGGTGCAACAACACTTGATGAATATCGACAATATATTGAATCGGATAAGGCCCTAGAGCGGCGCTTTCAGCGCGTTCAGGTCAATGAGCCCAGCACTCAGGATGCGATTGCGATTCTTAGAGGCCTTAAAGAACGTTATGAACTGCACCATGGTGTGACCATCACCGATCCAGCAATTATTTCGGCGGTCCAACTTTCCCAGCGCTACATCACAGACCGCCAGCTGCCCGATAAGGCCATCGATCTTATTGATGAATCCGCCAGCTCAATTCGGATGGAAATCGATTCAAAACCGGAAGAGATGGATCAACTGGAAAGAAAGCTTATTCAACTCAAAATTGAGCGTGAGGCGCTCAGCCGAGAAGAAGATAGTCAGTCGAAAAAACGACTGGAAGAGCTTGAGGGTGATATTTTAGACCTAGAGCGAGCTTTTGCGGACTTAGATGAAGTTTGGCGGCGGGAGAAACATTTACATCAGGGTGCTCAGAATCTGAAAGAGTCTTTGGATCAAGCTCGGCAAGAGCTCGAGGTAGCCAGGCGAGCCGGGGACCTGACTCGGATGTCCGAGTTGCAATATGGCCAAATCCCTGCGCTTGAAAAGCAAATCGAAGACCAGGCCAGTGGCCATAAAGTTGCGGCAAAACTTTTCAGAAACCAGGTGACTGAGGACGAAATTGCCGAAGTCGTGTCAAAATGGACGGGGATTCCCATTCACAAAATGCTGGCCAGTGACCGTGAAAAACTCTTAGAACTCGAAACGGAATTGGCGCGCCGGGTCGTTGGTCAGACAGACGCAGTCTCAGCCATCGCCAATGCCGTGCGCCGCGCTCGCGCAGGGTTGTCTGATCCAAACCGCCCCAATGGTTCTTTCTTGTTTTTAGGCCCAACAGGCGTTGGCAAAACAGAGCTTTCGAAAGCCTTGGCCGAAAATTTGTTCGATTCGGAACAAGCACTCATCCGGCTGGACATGTCGGAATACATGGAAAAGCATTCTATATCCCGCTTGATTGGCGCCCCACCGGGTTATGTGGGCTACGAGACAGGCGGCTACTTGACAGAGCAAGTTCGGCGCAAGCCCTATGCGGTCATATTGTTAGATGAGATTGAGAAGGCGCACCCCGATGTTTTTAATATCTTGCTGCAAGTACTCGACGATGGTCGTCTGACCGACAGTCAGGGCAGAACCGTGGATTTCAAAAACACGGTCCTCATTATGACCTCGAATCTCGCCTCTGACGTGATCCAGTCTGCAGGGGGTGCATCGAGCTCAGATGAGATCAAAGACGCGGTGATGGCAGTCGTCAAACAGCACTTTCGACCAGAGTTCTTAAACCGGATCGATGACAGTGTGGTTTTTCAACCCCTGACAGAGATCAATATTAAAGCCATTGCGCGCATTCAAGTTGATGGTCTGCTGGCGCGGATCGCGGAGCAGGGTATCGAGATGACGTTGCAAGATGAAGTCTTCAACAACCTAGCTGAGGCGGGCTTTGATCCGGCTTACGGCGCAAGGCCCCTGAAACGACTGATTCAGCGGATGATTGAGAATCCGCTAGCTGAAGCGATTTTGTCTGGCGCCGTGGACCAAACGCGTCCAGTAGTGGTTGCCATGTCGGATCAAGGTCTCGTTTTTAAGCACAAGTAACACTGTACAAGCATACAGCCTTATAGTACTGTATACTTGTACAGCAATCCATGTAGCCAGCTATCACGTTGAGAAAGCGTCGGGATAGCCAGATCGCGACCTCCGAAACTGGCGAAACGGCGAAACCACAATAGATCTTTTTTGGATGGTGCTGATAAAGGTAACGACGATAAGAAGGGCTCAACGATGTTAGAGACTAAAATGTTAGAGACTAAAATTGAAAACCCACCCTTTGCGGTTGCCGCAGGTCGAATTCGGCCTAGGTCGCCTAGCATTATAAAGGCCGGCAAGCGAAAGGTCGGTAAAAGAGAGGTCGGTAAAAGAGAGGCCGAAAATAGAGAGGGCAGTAACCTTTACGGCACCTCACTGTCGATTATGGCCTTGCCATCACGACCCGTTAAACCGTGCAGTGCGGCAAATGACAAGGATCATTCTCGATTGGCGATGCAAGCCGCGAAACGCATGAAATCGAGCAAAGACAAACTTCGTACCGGTCGTTTGGTCTGCCTGCACCTCAGGTCATTATTAACCGCAACACAATCGCCTGGTTCACTGCCGACACGACCAGGCGCAACCCAATCAATTGAGAACCGGCAGTACCCGCTCCCCATCTAATAATGCGCCCGGTCGGACGAAAGTACTGACTCGCGAGATTGCAGCCCGCAATTGCAAGCGGTTGCTGCTAATCGACCTGCTTTCAGATAGCTGTAATAATGTCAAATGAAGGCTCCAAGCGCATCTTGTTATGTCAGATCACATCCAAACCATCGTTATTGGCGCCGGCGCTGTCGGCTTGGCGATCGGCCGGGAACTCGCTCGAGCCGGTCAAGAATGCCTGATCCTGGAGAGCGCATCCTCTGTTGGGCAGGGCGTTAGCAGCCGCAATAGCGAAGTCATCCATGCCGGTATCTATTATTCAAAAGGCTCCAATAAGGCCAATCTCTGCTTGGAAGGCAAAGCTTTGCTTTACGATTTCTGCGATCAATATTCAGTACCCTTTAATCGTTGCGGTAAATTGATTGTTGCGACCAATACGGCAGAACTTGATCAACTAGCGGGTATCGCTGACTCAGCCTATCGCAACGGCGTCACCGACCTCATCCAACTCACACAGTCTGAAGTTGCCGCGCTTGAGCCCAGCGTGCAGGCCCTTGGGGCATTGTTATCACCGTCAACCGGGATCTTAAGCGCGCAGGATTACCTGAATGCGCTGCTCGGAGATTTCGAGGCCAATGGCGGGCTATTGAGTACCCAGTCCGAAGTCACTCAGATATCGCGTGATGCCCGTGGCTTTAGCCTTAAGGTCAGAGTGCAACCGGACCAATCTGAATTTGAAATTACCGCTCAATGTGTGATTAACGCGGCGGGTCTTGGCGCACAAGCCGTTGCGAGTACGATTGAAGGGTTTCCATCGAGCGCTGTGCCAAAACTGTATTATTGTAAGGGCAATTATTTTGCAATGACGGGTAAAAATCCCTTCAGGCACCTAATTTATCCAGCTCCGCCCGTAAATGGTGCAGGACTTGGCATACATGCAACAATCGATTTAGGCGGTCAGGTCAAATTTGGACCGGATGTTGAATATGTGGCTGAGGCCAACTTTGACGTCACCGCGTCCGCATTGCCGACGTATTACCAAGCCATTCGGCGATATTTCCCAGGGCTTAAGTCTGGCAGCTTGAACCCCAGCTATGCTGGCATACGACCAAAGATTCAAGCGCCAGGCGACCCGGCTGCCGACTTTTGGATTCGTGAAGAGGCTGGCCTTGGGTTTCCACGTCTCATCAATCTGTTTGGCATTGAGTCCCCAGGCCTGACGGCCTCGCTTGCAATAGCGAGGCTTGTCGCACGGAAAATCGGATCCATCTAGCGGTTTTGGCGTGCTCCAGCTTGGGATAGACTTAACTTGCGAGTCAGGACGTGGCTTGGCGAAATCTAAGCGAATAGGACGCTTTTATGCATGATCATCATGGCCATCACGTGCCATCATTTTCCGGAACGATCAATCTAAGCTTTGGACTCGCCGTCTTTGCCAACCTTTCCTTTACGATTGTTGAAGCGGTCTTGGCGGTCGAAGCTGATTCTATGGGGCTACTGGCGGATGCCGGGCATAATTTAAGCGATGTCTTGGGCCTTGTTTTGGCCTGGATCGCCAGCTACCTTGCAACCAAGAAAGCGGGCGCCAGATTCAGTTACGGTTATCGTCGAACCACAATTTTGGCAGCTCTCGCTAACGCTATCACCTTACTATTTGCTTCGATTTATATTGCTTTTGGCGCGCTTGAAAAACTATCGTCAACCACCATCGTACACACGGAAATCGTCATTTATGTCGCGGCAATCGGCATTGTTATTAACGGCGGTGCGGCTTTGCTTTTCATGAAGCAGAGTCATCATGACCTCAATATTAAAGGCGCCTTTCTGCACCTTGCATTCGACGCCTTGGTCTCAGCGGGGGTTGTGGTTGCGGGCATTGTCATGCTCTACACCGATGCCTACTGGATAGACCCTGTCGTGGCCTTAGCCATCGTTTCGGTCATTTTATACCTAACCTGGCGCATGCTGGGCGATGCACTCAGCCTGATTCTCGATGCGGTCCCGCCCAATATCGACCCGGAAGCAGTGACCCAGTTTTTAAGGAATATTAGCGGGGTTACCGCGGTCCACGACCTCCATATCTGGGCCATGAGCACTCAGGAAACGTGTCTAACCGCGCATTTGGTGATGCCTGAGCATCCTCTATGGGCTCAACCCAACGGCTATCAAGCCGTCAGCCATGCCCTTGCGCAACAGTTTTCAATTCACCATGTCACGTTGCAAGTTGAGCAGGGTGATGATTGCCAAACCCAGGACTGTCATTTTGAGGAAGCCAATGGAATTTGATCAGTGGTTTAACGCCCAATTAAACGCTCGGCCGATTGACCCAATTCGGCTTGCGGAGCCGGTGCCCGTTGCCGATTTGCCAACACCCGCATTATTACTGGATGAAGCAAGATTTGAAGCAAACCTCGCCCGAATGGCGCTCTGGTCAAAGACCACCGGCATTGCACTGCGGCCACACAGTAAGATGCATAAATGCCCTGTCATTGCGCATCGCCAGTTAGCCTTGGGGGCAGAAGGTATTTGCTGCGCGAAAGTGTCTGAGGCAGAAGTCATGCAACGGGCAGGCATTGAATCGATTTTGATTACCTCACCCGTTGTTGATCAGAGAACCATTACGCGCGTTTCCGAACTTGCACGGCAGAATGCACAGTTGATTGTAGTGGTTGATCATCCTGAGGCGGTGATGCGGCTTGAAGCCGCGCTTGCTCAAACGCGTACAACCTTGAAGATCCTAATTGATATCGATCCAGGCTTGGGCCGAACGGGTATTGCGCCGAACGAGGCGTTGCTTGCGCTTCTGCAAATGATTGACCGCGACTGCCCGCACTTGATGTTTTTGGGACTGCAAACCTATGCTGGGCATTGCATGCATATCCCTGAATTCGACAAGCGCAAAAGCAAGTATCAGCGGGCGCTTGCAGCAGGCGCTGAGGCGAGAAACGTCGTTGAGCGCGCGGGACACTCGGTGCAGTTGATGTCTGGCGGCGGGACAGGTTCGATCGACTTTGAAGCAGAGCTGGGCATTCTGAACGAGATACAAGCTGGCTCCTACGCGTTTATGGACATTGAGTATCGAGATATTGAAAGTAACAACGGACCCACCTTTGAAGACTTCTCGGTAGCCTTAACCGTTTTGGTCACATTAATCAGCCAACCCAAACCCCGGACAGTGACCGTTGATGCTGGGTTTAAATCCCTCGCCTCTGATAAGATGCCGCCTCAATTTAAAGACGTCGATGGGCTCAATTACTACTGGGGCGGCGATGAGCATGGCATTGTTGCTTTGGACAACCCGTCTAGGACATTACAATTAGGCGATAAATTGGAGTTACTAACGCCGCATTGTGACCCAACGGTGAATCTGCATGATTATTATTATGTGGTTCGAGACGGATACGTGCAGGAGCTTTGGCCCATTTCGACACGAGGTTGCTCACAATGATGAACGTCCCATACTTCGAGGATTTTTTCGTCGGTGAAGATTTCTCTGATGTCCCGTCTGTTACCGTGACTGAGGGGATGGCAGCTTTGCACCAAGGCCTGTTTGGTGATCGCAA
>JABGWC010000219.1 GCA_018645765.1 Gammaproteobacteria bacterium
ACCTTGATTATCTGACTTAATAATCGCCTCCAGGTCCCGCCGCCGGCTAAGGAGCTCAGGTGAAATGCCGAATTGCTTTGCTTGATCCGCAACGACTCTGCGCAAGCGATCTAATTTGTTTTTATTAACCGGTGCTGTGTCGTTCATCAAGCGCGCAGGCAGCTCAGCAGTCGGTACCGCACTCGCGGCTATGCCAAGTGCGGCGAGCGCGTCGCCATGCCGACCGACCGCACGCCTGTCGATCCAATCGACGCCTTTCATAGCAGCGACGTCTTGGACTTGATTCAAAGCCAGCGCAATCAATTCATCATTATCGACGACCCGATTTCGAGGTACATTCCGAGTCTGAGCCTCGCGCTCACGAAAAGCGCAAAACGACCGCAGATATTGGAGTTGACGAGCATTTAACGACGAGACGCCCTTGAGCTTTAAATACGCCTCGTCGGGATCAATTTTAGTCGGCAGGTCTTGGGTTAACTTAAAAGATTCCGATAGCACCCAGTCAACGCGACCTCGCTCTGCGAGTGATTCGGCCAGCATCGGGTATATTTCGAACAAATGAATAACGTCTTGCGCGGCATAATCCAATTGCGATTGACGCAGGGGTCTTGCCAGCCAATCTGACCGCGTTTCCCCTTTCGGGATATCAATGCTCAGAAAATGTGCAACCAACTTTTGATAACTCAAGGCATAACCGATCCCTAGCATTGCAGCCGCAATCTGGGTATCAAAAATGGGGGTCGGCACGCAGTCAAGCCAGTACTGGAACACTTCCATGTCCTCTGAACCCGAATGCACGACCTTTAAGGTGTCTGGGCATTTCATGAGCGCCTGCAAGCCACTAAGGTCTGTGATCGGCAACGGGTCGAGCAGGTAATTGTCATGACCCAACCCGATTTGAAGCAGGCCAATCATTGGGTAGTAGGTATTGAACCGCGCAAATTCCGTGTCGAGGGCGATCACAGGCGCCGATGCACAGGCCTTTAGCAAAGTCTCAAGCCCCGCATCATCGTCAATGTAGTGATAATTCATTAGATTGGTTTTCTTCCCAGCATCGCGTGCGCCAAAGTACCGCCATCGACAAACTCAAGTTCACCGCCCATAGGAATACCGTGGGCAATTCGGCTTACAACCACCCCGAGGGGCAGCAATCGATCGGAAAGGTAATGACTCGTCGCCTCGCCTTCGACCGTTGAATCCAGCGCGATAACCACCTCTTGCACCTCAGACTGACATCGAGCGATCAATGCCTCCGCGCCAATTTCTTTTGGGCCAATACCATCGATCGGTGACAAGTTCCCTTTCGTCAAAAAATAATGCCCGTGAAAACTACCCGATTGCTCAAGCGCCATGACATCCGCTGGACTCTCAACCACACACAGCTGCGCCTTATCGCGTTTGGGGTCGGCACAAATCCGGCAGACTTGCGTTTCACAGAAGTTTCGACACCCCTGGCACTCACCGACTCGGGTCAGGGTCTCGTGTAGAACCTTTGAAAGCGCTTCACCACCGGCACGATCCCGCTCAAGCAAGTGCCAGACCATGCGCTGGGCCGACTTTCGCCCAACACCGGGCAGACACCGAAAGGCATCAATCAATTGTTCAATCAACGCATCATTCATAACCGCGTGCTCGCCCTTCGCTTGATACTCTACGCGCCAAAAGGAAACTTAAAGCCCGGCGGCAACGGCATCCCGCCCGTCAAACTCGACATCGAATCTTTTTGTTGCGCCTCGACTTTACGAACCGCATCGTTCACTGCTGCGGCCAGCAAATCTTCCAACAATGATTTTTCTTCGGTCAGCACCGCTGCATCAATGTGTACGCGCTTAACATCATATCGGCCCGTCATAAGCACCGTGACCATCCCAGCGCCCGATTCGCCCTGAACTTCCATGGATGCCATTTTGTCCTGCATCTCTTGAAACTTGCCTTGCATCTCCTGGGCCTGCTTCATCAAGCCTTCCATCCCACCCTTTAACATGGCTACCCTTCTCCTTTGGCGATTTTAGGCATAATGCTGCCCTCGACAATCTTTGCATCAAATCCCGCAATGAGGTGCTGCACGCCCGGATCGCAGGTGACCTCTTGCTCCGCAGCCTCAAGCGCAGCCGCTCGCGCGGCATCGATCAAGGCTGCTGGCGTCTTCCCCTCAGCCAGCGCAATGGTGACGGCAACCACCGTCTCTTGACCCAGCACGCCGCTGAGCAGCTCCGATAACCGAACAATTTGTCCTTCGTTAAACAAGCTCGAGTGCGCAGGGTCGAGACTCAGATGAAAACGGTCCTCGGCTTCATCGGTCAAAACACAATTACTGGCCATCGCGTACGCAATGCCACCTAAATTGGTTTGCGTTAACAACTCGCACCACCTGTTATCCCGCCCGGATTGACCGGGTTCGGCAGGGCTTACCGCCTGAGCGCTGACCGCTTCATTCGGCAATTCGATGACATTGCTCGGCTTTTGCGACCTTGCGGTAATCTCAGGCCCGACTTCAGCACCTTCATCTTGGGTTTGACCCAGGCTTTCGGCCGCAGCCATCTCCTGGACTAGAGATACTGCCTCCGTCCCAGGGTTACTGCGGCTGCCATGGTCGACTGACGCATTAGGGCTTTGCACGCTCGCAATCGGCGATGGCGCAGCCAATCCGCGCGTTCGCACGTCACTGCCTGCACTCGGCGCTTGCTTTATCGCCGCAGGGGTCGCTTCATGCGCAGTAACCGTTGCTGACTTGGGAACGGCTTGGGTTGATTGCGCGGATTGCGGCGGCCCACTCGTTAAAGCATCTCGAAGTCCCGCCAAGGGAGAGCTTGCAACCGGCTTAGGGATGCTGCGTTCAGCAGCCGGGGGCTTTGGGACCGCCACCGTTGCCTCTGGTGGCGAG
>JABGWC010000265.1 GCA_018645765.1 Gammaproteobacteria bacterium
AACGTCTTGATGGATGTTGAGCTGATAGCCCCTATCGCGATGGAAGAAGGTCAGCGATTCGCGATTCGCGAGGGTGGCCGAACGGTTGGCGCCGGCGGTGTAACGAAAATTAAAGACTAAAGGCTGAACGGGTCTCGAGCATTTCTATCCTGAGTGTTTTGCGCAAGCAGCTAGGCCAGTAGCTCAATTGGCAGAGCAGCGGTCTCCAAAACCGCAGGTTGGGGGTTCGATTCCCTCCTGGCCTGCCAAGCTGTTGCACAGAGTACAGGATAGATTGGGCTGTTACATGGATTTTAGGGGTAATTGTGAGCGCAGTATCTGACAACGCTGGAAAACTAGATGCCCTAAAGTGGCTTGTTGCGTTAGCCGTTTTGGTGGCAGGTCTCTATGCAAATGCTGAGTATGCGGCGCTGACTTTGTTGTATCGCGTGCTCGCGGGGATCGTTATAGCGGGCGTTTTTGTGGCCATTGCGTTGACCACGGTTCAGGGCAGAGCCACTTGGGATTTGGCCAAAGAGGCGCGCGTTGAAATCAGAAAAGTTGTTTGGCCAACGCGGCAAGAGACAACTCAAACTACGTTGATCGTGGTTGTGATGGTGATATTTGTGGGGCTTATTTTATGGGCTCTGGACTCGACACTGAGTTGGTCTGTCAGCGGATTGATTGGCTAACACGGAGTTCTACCTAAGGAAATGGGTGACGCATTGAATAAACGATGGTACGTAGTCCACGCTTTTTCTGGATTCGAAAAGCAAGTTATGCGAACGCTTCTCGAGCGAATAGAATTGTCAGGCCTTGAAGATAAGTTTGGCGAAGTATTGGTGCCTTCAGAAGAAGTGGTAGAAATGAAGGCTGGGAAAAAACGTCGCAGTGAGCGGAAGTTTTTCCCTGGTTATGTATTGGTTGAGATGGAGCTTGATGAGAGCACCTGGCATCTTGTTAAGGAGACGCCTCGGGTGATGGGCTTTATTGGTGGTAAGGCGGACCATCCTGCGCCGATTTCTAATGCCGAAGCACAGGCGATTCTACAGCGGGTGCAAGTCGGTAGTGAGAAAATTACGCCTAAAACAGTGTTTGAGCCTGGCGAGTTTGTTCGCGTGGTCGATGGGCCGTTCAATGACTTCAATGGGGTTGTTGAAGAAGTGAATTATGAAAAGAATCGACTGCACGTTGCAGTTACAATTTTTGGCCGGTCTACCCCGGTCGAACTGGACTTTGGTCAGGTCGAAAAAGCCTAATCAGAGACATTAAATATAGCGACATAATTGCCGTTTTGTCGTTATTAAAGGGGACCTGTCACAGTATTGTGCTGTTGGTCAGGGCTTGTACCCACGGGAGAATGTATCATGGCAAAGAAGATCGATGCTTATATTAAGCTTCAAGTACCAGCTGGGAAGGCCAATCCTAGTCCGCCTGTTGGCCCAGCATTAGGGCAGCGCGGCGTCAATATCATGGAATTTTGTAAGGCCTTTAACGCAGAGACGCAAGGGATGGAAGAAGGGATGCCAATCCCTGTCGTCATTACGGTCTACAGCGATAAGAGTTTCACCTTTATAAGGAAAACGCCGCCCGCTTCAATCCTTTTGAAGAAAGCAGCAGGTATTACGAGCGGCAGCCCAGAGCCACACATCAAGAAAGTCGGTAAAGTGAATCGCGCGCAATTAGAAGAAATTGCGACGATGAAAATGCCGGATTTGACAGCGAAGGATATGGATGCAGCCGTTCGAACCATCGCCGGTAGTGCGCGTAGCGCTGGCATTGAAACGGAGGGTGTGTAAATGGCGAAGCTAAGTAAGAGAGTTAAAGCGTTCAAAGAAAAGGTCGATCCAGCCAAGAATTATCCAGTTGCGGAAGCCGTTGCGATCTTGAATGAATTGTCGTCCGTGAAGTTTAAAGAGTCGATCGACGTGAGTGTTAACTTGGGTGTCGACCCGCGAAAATCCGACCAGGTGGTTCGTGGGGCAACGGTCTTGCCAAATGGAACCGGTAAAACGGTACGGGTTGCGGTGTTTGCCCAGGGTGAAAAGGCGACTGAAGCCACAGAATCCGGTGCCGATATTGTTGGGATGGAAGATCTTGCAGCTGAAGTGAAGGCAGGTAACTTGAATTTTGATGTTGTGATTGCAACGCCGGATACCATGCGTATTGTTGGTCAGTTGGGTCAGGTGCTCGGGCCAAGAGGGTTGATGCCAAATCCGCGTCTCGGCACTGTCACGCAAGACGTTGCCGACGCGGTAAAGAACGCAAAATCGGGTCAAATGCGTTATCGAACAGACAAGAATGGCATCATTCATGGCGGTGTTGGCCAAGTTGGATTTGATCCTGAATCCATCAAGCAGAATGTCGAAGCGCTTCTTCTAGATCTGAAAAAGATCAAGCCAGCATCGGCTAAAGGTATCTATGTAAAAAAAGTAACCTTGTCGACGACGATGGGTGCAGGTATTGCCATCGATCAAGCCTCCCTAGAGGCATAGGTTGCTAAGAATTTAACTTCTTTGGAGTGACTGGCCGCAGGTCATCACTCGTCAAAGACCGTAGGTCCGGCGTTTTGCCGGTTAATTTGGGGTTTGCAGGCCTACGCAGACGGTTGAGCGCGGTTCAGAATCATGAATCTTGTCACCGTTAACCCCCGCAGGTGCAAGCTGACGGGAAACGTAACAAGTCGAGGAGTACAAAAGTGCCGATTGGACTTAAAGAAAAACAGGCGATTGTCGCTGAAGTGAACGAGACTGCGAAAGCGGCCTTGTCGGCAG
>JABGWC010000227.1 GCA_018645765.1 Gammaproteobacteria bacterium
AGCAGCATGCGTTTTGATCCGCTGCAGATCACTGCCTGCGCTCGGCTCGGTCATGCCGATCGCACCAACAATTTCGCCCGAGACCATGCCCGGCAAATATTTTTCTTTCTGAGCCTCGCTACCAAGGTTCAAAATATAAGGAGCAACAATATCTGAATGGACTGATAGACCGCTCGCACGCGCGCCAAATCCGAATTTCGAAACCTCATCAACCACCAAGCAGCTGAGTTCAAACGATACGCCATAACCCCCATAGGCCTCGGGCACATCCACACACAAAAAGCCCTGCTCGCCGAAACGGCGCCAAAGCGCCCTAGGCCAAATGCCTGCTTTTTCCCAGTCATCGTAATGCGGCGCGACCTCATCCTTTAAGAAGCGCTGAAGATTATCAACGAACAAGCGCTTTTCTTGCGGATCTAAACTAACAGGCTGATTCATAACGTCGCTCGATCAAATTATTGATCCGCATTATAAGCTGGTCCACACAGCATCGTCGAATCCTTCAAAGATGAGGTGTTATAAATCAAAACTGCACAGGCTTATAGGTTGTCTATCTCGACTCGGGCGGGCAAAATGTCATTACGAGAGTGGAATCCGTCTTCAAGCATCATCGGACCACACCCAACAAAGAGGCCGACTATGCCCCATATTGATATCATCAAACCCACCAGCGGGAGTCGACTCGTTCAGGCTGCAGGGCATTCACTTTTGGTCGGACAGCCGCCGGAAGTACTCAAGGGTTTGAAACTTTCCAGCTGTGAACATTATGATGGTGTGCTGCTGATCGATACCCGAGAGCGCGACGGCTCGCTCATGAATCATGTTGAATTTTTGCTCTATCATTTCTTGTTCAATCTTGGCGGTTACGCAAGTGGTAAGAAGCTCCTGCTCATCGGCGATGTCCAGGCGATTAAACAAGCCAAACGGCTCATGAAAATCACCTTGCTTGGCCCTGACCCAGATCAATTCGAGCAGTGGGGTTGCGATCCGATCTTGGCACAAGAGTGGCTTGGTATCTCTGCAGATGCGGCGTTACGCGGCCCAGATCAAACCATCTTAACGGTCGATGATTTCTTCACGACTTATACTTTTGCTGACGATCAAGTCCAAATTGGGGATCTTTTGATCGAGCACACTGGGTTTGATCAATATCGTTTCTCGGATGGTCGCGACAGCCAAGATCTAGATCTCGGCGAAGACACCTTGATTCGACCCAGCTATCCAACCCAAAAAGACTATCATTCCGCGGGCCTGGCTAAATTCTCGCTGGAAGTTTTGGGCGGCGCCTCGGGCTTTTCCCCGAACGAACCGTGTACCGGACTTGCGCTTTGCCACAACGGTGACTACCTCTTGATCGACGCCATTCCTTTTTTGGATGAGCATTTACTGGCAAGGGGGATCTCAAAAAATCAAATTTCAGCCTGCTTTTTAACCCACATTCATGACGATCACTGCGCCCTCTTCCCGCTGATGCAAGCCGCACGCGTTATAGACATCATTACATCAACCGAAATTTTTGAAATGGCGATCGAGAAGCTTGCCCTCGGCTTAGGCTGGCAAGACACCGTCATTCGAGAGCACTTTCGCCATATTCCGATTGATCCCGAGCATGCCATTAATCACTTCGGCTTGATCATCAAAGCCCATCACACCGTTCACAGTATCCCGACCATTGGCGCGACCTTCACCGTTCGCAACGGTCAAGAGACAAACCAGATTTGTGTCGTGGGCGATAATCATGCCCTGCAAAAGGTTCAATCTTTGCACCATGCCGGCATTGTCCGTTCAGAGACGCTCGAGCCGCTAAAAGCGCTGTATCAAACCCGGTTTAACCTACTGGTTGCCGATGGCGGCGCAGGCCCCCTCCATGGCGATCCCGCAGAGTTCACGGCATCACCGGCTGAGCGCATTGTCTTTGTGCACATTGATGAACTGCCGGCTGAGTTTGCAGCGACTTTTTCGGTCGCAAGCGCGGGCAAGCGCTACACTTTAATCGATGGCGATCTATCCTTATACGCCGCGCTCATTCATCACTATTTAAAAATTTGGATTGGGGATGCCGGCCCAAACCGCTGGCTTCGAAGCTTGGTCACGAATGCCGCCATTAAAAATTACAATCAAGACGATGTTGTTCTCGTTCAGGGCCAAGAATCTAAAGGGTATGTGTATCTGGTTATGACGGGTTACTGCTCGGTGGTTCATCACGACGGTCATGACACCAAGACCGTCGCCACCCTTCAGGCGGGAGATTTGTTGGGCGAGATGGCGGCCCTCACCAATCTCGGCGCACGAAACGCCTCGATTGTTGCTTTAACGCCCGTAACAGTGTGTCAATTCTCTGAAGACGCCTTTACCGCGTTATCGAATGACCCAAAGCTGCGAGCACAATTGACCAAACGATGGCAGCTGCGTCCCATCATCAAGAATCTCGCTTTCTTCAAAACGTTAAACGCCACTGTCAACGAGCAAGTCACCGCAATTTCTGAACTCGTTGAATACCCATCAGGGGCAAGGATCACCTTTGACAAAGATCATCTTTACTTTAAAGTTGGAGGCGCCTTGTCTGGGGACAACCCTCTGATTGCGTCCAGTGAAAGGCTAGGCTGGCAGCCCTTTCGGGAAGCCATCCTGGGCGAGGCGGTCGCTGAAACCTTGGTCAAACTATTGGTCATCCGCCGAGATGATTTCGAAACAACAAGGCTCGCGACGCCCCTGCTCAACTATCAGTTACGCAAGCAGCTTCAGCTGCAATCGACAGTGCCTGTTCCCTGGACCCTTTCGATATAAGCCCCTTAATGGACCAGCAGATTCAAGGGTGACCTTGGCACCTTACTGGACTCAGGTGTTGTCCGAAAAACGCTGATCTGCTGCTAAGAGCCTGCGCGTCTGGTCAAGTTGGTGCAATCGTTCAAACTCATCCCACCCCAGCATCTCCGCCATCAGTTCACTGATTCGCTCGAGCCCACGCGCGCTCAAACTAGGCTCGTAGAGTGGCGTTCGCAACCGGCGGTACACAACGTCTTCCAAGGTTTGAGCATATTCCCGCGTGACCGCCCAATGGACCTGACCCAGGATCATTTTTGCACCCGGGGCGATCAATTCGCGACCGCTTGAGAGTACCGCTTGCGCTTCATCGCCATAACGACGAACTAAGCGCGTCAGGACTTGCGCATCGATATTTTCAGAATCAAGCAGCGACGTGAGCAAACCCTCTGGCGGCTCAGGCTGACTGGCGCCGGGAAACCAGTTCGAGGCGGAAGGGGCCCGTTCACGAAAGACTGGATTCTGCTGAACCACCTGTTGAACCACCATCTCGGCCATTTTTAAGTAACCGGTCAATTTACCACCAGCAATCGTTACCAAACCCTTTCGACTTACCCAAACTTCATCTTTACGTGAAATCTCTGTCGTTTTCTTACCTGATTGCGCAATTAATGGACGAAGACCCGCCCAACTGCTGAGCACCTGAGCCGACTGAAGGCTTAATTTAAAGTGCGCATTCACCACACCGAGTAAATATTGCACCTCCTGATCCAGAACCGGAGGCCAGGTCAAATCCGACCCCTCATAGACCGTATCGGTCGTCCCGACATAGACAATCTCATCGACTGGAATGGCGAAAACAGGCCTGCCGTCATCCGCAACCAAAAGGCAACATTGATTAATTCTTAGATCTGACCGCGCCAGGACAACATGGACGCCCTTACTGAGGACCAACGACTTCAGCGCAGGCTCATCCATCGCTAAAACATCCGGCACCCACGGGCCCGCCGCATTCACGACACAGGCACCTTTAACCGCAATCGTATTCTGTAAACCTCGATAACGGATGCTTACACCGGCCACACGACCGCCTTCTTCGAGCAAGCCCTCGACCGGGGTATAGTTCAAAGCAACGCCGCCCAGCGCGCAGCCTGCCCGAATATTTGCCAGGACCAATCGGGCATCATCGGTTAGATATTCTCGATATAGGATCCCATAAGGATATCGATTGCGGTCCAAGGAGGGCTCTACCGCTGCAAGCGCTTTGCCCCAAATCAGGCGGTGTCGGTCCTCACGCCGAACCTGTCCCAGAAATTCGTACAAACGGACCCCGATCCAATATTTCAAAAAGGTATACCAATTCGGTGCGAGGAGTAGCAAATCGATCGGCTCAGCGAGATGGGGCGCGAGCTTTAACACCCGCTGCCGCTCACGAGCGCCTTCTCGAACCAAAGCCCACTCACCATTTTGAAGATATCGGATCCCGCCATGAATGAGCTTTGTCGATCGACTCGAGGTGCCGCTGGCGAAATCCTTGGCTTCCACCAATAACGCTTTTAATCCTTGAAGACCCGCTTGCCGAAAAGCACCCGCACCGGTAATACCGCCGCCAATGATCACGACATCGAACTGTGTTTCGGCGAGGGTTTCGACGCTGGGTGAATCCTGCATGGTACTCAACCTATTCCTTGG
>JABGWC010000020.1 GCA_018645765.1 Gammaproteobacteria bacterium
CTCTTACGCCCGTGTAAACCAACGGATGGTGAACGAAAACTGGGTTGCCAATTCATGTGGCGGTCAAGTCGTTAAGGATTACTAATTGGCCTACGCATCCTGCGGCGGTGATAGCGTTTGGAATGCAAGCTACCACTACCGGGGCGAAGGTTAGCGCAATCCAACCGGCATCTGGATTGCCTTTAGCCGGATGAAGGCTGGCTCTACGGAAGGTGTTCTGTCCATCCTTGTTAAGCCTTGTTAGAGTAGAAACAGGCAATAGGAATTGGTACAGCATGACGTTAAAGATTATCGGAGCAGCCCCTGGCCGGACAGGTACCGTCTCGCTAATGACGGCACTCGAGCACCTCGGGTATGGACCTTGCCACCACATGAAGGCCTGCATCGAAAACGCCCAGCAAACGAAATGGTTTTTAGAGGCCGCCAATGGACTGCCAGTGGATTGGCATGAGGTGTTTGAGCACTATCAAGCTGCGGTCGACTGGCCAGCCTCGGCTTATTATAAAACGCTGTTAGAAACTTTTCCCGAAGCCCGCGTTATTTTCAGTGACCGGCCAGCAGAGGCCTGGTATGACAGTGTTGCCAGTACGATCTATCAAGTCGTTCCGAGCCTACCCGGTTGGTTAAGGATGCTCGTTCCGCACCTTGACCGATGGGGTCAAATGGTCGAACAAACGATCTGGCAGAATGAACTCTCAGGCCGCTTTCAAGATCGGCGCTTTGCGGTTCAGTTTTTTAAAGATCGGTTAGCAGAAGTTCGGGAAGTCGTACCGCCAGAGCAGCTCCTCGTGCATTCGGCCAAGGAGGGTTGGGAACCGCTCTGTCATTTTTTAAACGTTAAAGTCCCCAGCATTCCCTACCCACGCGCCAACGAAGCAACCCGAATCCAAAGAGCGGTTAAAGTCTTAAAAGCAGCCAACTATTTTCCCCACGCCATTTTGATCGCCCTTGTCATCTCAGCGATCGCATTGACCGCAGCATGAACCGTCAAATCGATTCAAGCAGCCCCAGTCAGGCTCGAACAAGGGCTCGGCGCTGCTGCGCTCAGTGCCTGTTCTAAGAAGCCTTGCGTCATCAATAACAGTTTGTATGGGTCAGACGTCTAGGAGCATTCCCATGTTAGAAGGATTCACCAAACGACCGTTCTCGGCAGCACTCTCAGATGGTTATCGCGTGCGCCACGACGTCTACAGTCGCGGTGAGGGACCGGCAACTGTGATCATCATTCAGGAACTGCCCGGGATCGGCCCTGAAACGCTAAGCCTTGCAGACGCTTTTGTCGCCCGGGGATTTAGAGTGGTCATGCCGCACCTGCTTGGGCCATTGGGTAAGATTTCCCTGGTCGGAAACCTGGTTCGAGTGTTTTGTATGCGCCGGCAGTTTTCTTTGTTCGAAAAAAACCAAAGCAGCCCAATCGTAGACTGGCTAAAGGCGCTTTGCAGAGACGAACAAGCTGGCGATGGCACGCGGCGGATCGGCGTCGTGGGCATGTGCCTAACCGGTAACTTTGCGCTGTCATTAATTGCGGATGATGCGGTGCTTGCCGCAGTGGCCAGTCAGCCTTCGCTGCCCTTTAATGACCAAGACGCTTTGCACATGTCGAGCGCCGAGATTGCGTCGGCAAGAGCCAGCATTGATCAAAAAGGCAGTGTCCTGGCGCTGCGTTTTGAGGGCGATCCACTCTGCAAAGCGCCGAAATTCTCGGCCATCGATCAAGCCTTTAACGACGACGCTCAACGTGTAGAGATGATCGAGTTACCCGGGAAAGGTCACTCCGTGCTGACCTTGGATCTCATCAAAGGCGGCGCTCCGGCACAGGCAGCGCTTGATCGAGTGCTCCATTACTTTGAATCCCGTCTCAGAGCGCCTGGCTAAAGATCAACGCGTTACTAACAACTTCCGAGCCTCGAAATGATCCGGTTGCTGGCGAATGGGCACGCCGAGCTGACCTTGGACTGCCTTAAAGGCGCGTGCCGGTACAGGCAGCGCTCGACACAGCGAGCGGGGTGTTATCGAGCCCGTCGCGCCGACGGAACCACGCTTTCTTTGGGTGAGGGCAAGGTGCAGTGCTCACGCCCCGCGTTGACCTGGCTGCTTTAAACAGAGACGATGATCAGGGCTGCTTACAAGACGCGCTGTTATAAGAACGTGCCGTTTAAATACAACCACTGCCCCTGCTCCCGAACAAACGTACTGCGCTCATGCATTTTATAGGCTTTGCCTTGCTGCTTAAACGTTGCGATAAATTCAACCTCGCCCGACGCATCGGACGCTCCGCCCTGGCTATGAATTACCTTGAGTCCAATCCAACGCGTCAATGCGTCAAACGGGACCGTCTTGGGTCGCGTTGATGGATGCCAGCTCGCGATTAAAAACGACTCGTTGCGTTGCACGTAAGCCGTGTATCGGGCACGCATAAGACGCTCGCAGGTTTCGGCGGATTGATGCCCCGTTAGAAGGACGGCGCAGCAGGCTTCGGCGACTGTGGGTTGGCCGCAAGGACAGTTAGACACCGAGCACCTCAAAATGAATTCAGCCGCGTAAGTCTCGCAGCTTCGAAGGATTTTGACCAATGTGCGCCAACAGACCCTTTGGGGTCCGTCGCCCTCTCTGGCGTCGCCAGCGGCTGATGCCTTCATTGCGCGTATTGGCAAACCAGTAGCGAGCCTGATTTAATCAAGGTGTTAACGATTGGGGGTCTGTCTGATGCATCCATTGATACTTTACGGTGTGCCATTTTCACAGCCGGTTCGCGCGGTGATGTGGTTACTGCTGTTGAAAAAAATGCCCTTCGATTTGGTCCTGACCAATCCGGGCTCAAAAGGCGATAACGGTAGCCGGCACCCTGATTTTTTGGCGAAGAACCCGGCGGGCACGATTCCCTGTCTTGAAGAGCGCGAGACTGGATTTACGCTCGGTGAGGCCCACGCCATTATGACCTATCTAGCGCGAACCCACGGCTGGGAAGACGTCTATCCGAGTGTGCCCACGGCTCAGGCGCGAATTGATGCGTACCTGCATTATCATCATCGCAATCTTCGAGAAGCCTCAGTAGGTTTGGTGGCCCCGGCTATTCGCAAAGACCTGAACATCCCTGATGTCGTTCAACAGGGCGCGCGGAAAACGCTGAGCGCGGCGCTGACGGCCATCGAGCAGTCATCGCTGGCTGGTCACGGATATTTGTGCGGCGACTCGGTGACGCTTGCTGACCTCGCGGCCTATGTGGAGATCGGCCAGCTGCAGCCGCAATTCACCAATGTCTTCGATTTTAGCCCCTACCCCAATGTGCAGCGCTGGTTGACCAGGATGCAACAAGTGGCAGGTCATGATGCGGTGCATGTCGTGCTTGCCGAGCTTGGCGATATTAGCCAGGCGGCGCCAG
Organism: Gammaproteobacteria bacterium; assembly: GCA_018645765.1. GTDB lineage: Bacteria > Pseudomonadota > Gammaproteobacteria > Pseudomonadales > Azotimanducaceae > UBA9926. The sequence goes on from JABGWC010000020.1 coordinate 3,383, forward strand.
ATATGGATCAAATCCGTGCGGCGAATATCAAAGCGCTGCAAGCTTTGAAATTAGAGCTCAGCAGGTTGTAATAAATACCGGGTTGATTCGGAAGACAGGTCAAAGCGGGCGTGCGGTCGGAAGAAAATGTAAGTGTTTTTGCTTCAGATAAGTTGCCACCCCAGCTTGCGACCTTGCAACAGAGGCTGACAGGTTGCCGTTTTGCCGGTCTGTCCTCGCTGTTGAGTAACCAAATCGCGACGGTTAAGGTGATGGGCGGTGTCTCATAGCGGGGTGCTGACCCATTCGATGCTGGCTACAGTCGGAATTTGCTTGTGCTTCAAATCAAAACGCGGGAAACGAGTGTTAAGGAGTAGTGATGATGAATTCACAAGCTGCATGGGGCCCAATATGGGCCGTACAGCGCGTCGTATTCCAGCAGTATTTTAAGCTTGATGGCCGGGCGACGCGCGCCGAGTACTGGTGGTTTTTGGGTGCTTACCTGATTGTTGCGTTAACGCTGGGCATGGTCGTCGGCCTTTTAGGACAGGTCTTTCAATTTTCCGCCGACCCCGTTTCGCTCATCGTCTCTTGTGTCTTGGCCGCCGGTTGTTTTCCGGCGTTACTTGCGCTGTGGGTCCGTCGCTGCCTTGATTTAGGACGGTCTACGACGGAAGGCGTACTAACGTTTCTTGGGCTGTTTTTGATGTCGATACTGGCGCCAATCGCCTCAGGCGGCTTGGTGGTTGAACTGCCGGCATTGCCTGGCCAAGTTTGTGATGGGTTATTTCTAATGGGCTCTGGTTACTCACTGTATGTCGGCTTATGGCCTGGTCAAAAAACATGAAAACAATGTTAGGGGGACAAGGATTAACCGTGACGAGCCTGATGCGTCAGGCCGCTGCCTACAATGCAGATCGAATTGCCGTGATTCATGGCTCGCAGCGAATCACGTTTCGGCAGGCCTGGCACCGTGGTGTTCAGATGGCCAATTGGCTGCTTGGTTTGGGGTTGAACCCCGGAGACCGAGTGGGGGTGCTCGAAGATAACAGTATCGAGGCACAGGATTTTTTCTTGGGCAGTGCCATCGCGGGCATCGTTCGCGTGCCGCTCTATGCCCGTAATGCACTCGAAAGCCACGCGCACATGCTGTCTCACACGGGTTGCCGGGCGGTGATTGTGGCCGCGACCTATCGCGATGAAATGAACCAAGTGGCGCCCCTTGTCCCAAGTCTTGAACACATCTTAATACGGGATGAGGCCTACGAGGCGAGTCTTGCTTTGTGTTCAGCGGTTGACCCGATGATCGCGATTGCACCAGAGGATTGGTGCATCATTCGGCACACGGGCGGCACGACCGGTAAGGCCAAGGGCGTGGCCTACAGTCATCGCAGCTGGTTGGCCGCTGGCCGCGATTGGTTTTATAACTTTCCGCCGATGCAAGCCGGGGAGGTTTGCTTGCATGTGGGACCGATTTCCCACGGCAGCGGTTACCTATACACCCCAACCTGGTTGGCGGGGGGCGTTAATGTGTTGCTCGATCATTTTGATCCTGAAGAGACACTCCGGGTGCTGCAAGACGAGCAGGTCGGCTACCTGTTTGTTGTGCCAGCAATGCTGAGCGCTTTGGCCAATCACCCCAAGGCCACGGCGGGCACTTTTGAGCATTTAAAAGTGATGCAAGTCGGTGGCGCACCCATCGCCGATCAAACCGCGCACCTTGCGCGCGCCGTATTTGGCGAGGTCCTGTATCAAGGTTATGGGCAAACAGAAGCGGTGCCCGTTTGCATGATGGGGCCGAAAGAATGGTTTTCCGAAGTCGAAGGCTCAAATCCATTGCGATCTGCTGGGCGCGCGTTGCCCTATGCACGACTTGAAATTCGGGATCCGGAGAATACCGACGAGCCCCTCGCCTTGGGCGAGGAAGGCGAAATCGCCATTTTATGTGATGGCCAAATGCTGGGCTTTTGGGAAAATGAAGCATCAACCCGGGAGCGCCTGACCTCCGATGGTTTTGTTTTAACCGGTGATATCGGACGATTGGATCGCAATGGCTACTTGTATGTGCTGGATCGTAAAGACGACATGATTATTTCCGGTGGGTTTAATATTTGGCCGGCGGAGCTTGAAAACGTCTTGCTAAACCATTCTGAGGTGCTCGAAGTGGCGGTGTATGCGATCCCGGATGCCCGTTGGGGCGAGACGCCGGCTGCGACC
>JABGWC010000019.1 GCA_018645765.1 Gammaproteobacteria bacterium
CGATGGCGTGATGGAGAGTGCCGTGATCGGTCTACCCCATCCCGATTTCGGGGAGTCTGTCTGCGCTGTGATCGTATCCCTTCCAGAAGTTGATCTAACCCCTGAGTTCATTTTTGACCAGATCAAAACCCGACTCGCTAACTTCAAAACCCCAAAGAAAATTTTCTTTTTGCAGAACCTGCCTCGCAATACGATGGGTAAAGTTCAGAAGAATCAGCTCAGGGAGCAGTTCTCTGACGCCGCGCACAACCAATGAACGCCACATTGACACCACCAGGGGCGCGACTCGCGGTACTCGCCTCCGGCCGCGGAAGCCATCTGCGGCACCTTTACAAGGCGTGTAACCAAGGCATTCTTGATGCGCAGATCTGCCTCGTGGTCAGCAACAATATACGCAGCAGCGCCTGGCGCTTCGCGGCGAGCGAGGGCTTACCCCATTGGTTCTGCGATACCCGTCACGATGCAAAGGACTCAGCGGTCGATGCGGCGCTGGCCGCGTGCTTGCTTGAGCATCGCATTGATTGGGTGATCACGGCGGGTTACTTGAAAAAAATCGGCCCCAGCACCCTCGCAGCCTTCCCAAACAAAATCATTAACATTCACCCTGCCTTGCTACCGAACTATGGCGGCGCTGGAATGTATGGTCAAAACGTCCATCGCGCAGTGCTTGCGGCCAATGAGCGTCAATCTGGCGCGACGGTTCATTACGTTACAGCGCACTACGATGAGGGCGCGATCATTGCCCAGAATCACGTTACTATAACGCAGGGGATGACCCCGGACAGCCTGGCAGAAGCAATCTTAAAAATTGAACACCCGCTGCTCGTTCACGCTTTACAAGGACTACTGACGCACCATGACTGATCAGAACGTTGCTTTAATTCGAAATCCTCGAGCGCCAATCGCTTTAATGACCTGCGAGTCAGGCCGGTTGTTTGCCGAACGTGTCGCGCAATACCTCGAAACACCTTTACTCCCAAGCAAAGAGATCTGGTTTGCTTGTGGCGAGGGCAAAATCGAGATCCAAGCCAATGTCCGTGGTCACGACCTTTATATTTTTCAAAACATGGTGGGCGATCAGGATGATAAATCCATCTATGACCGATTCATCATGTTGTTGCATGCCGTCGAAGCCGCAGCCTTAGCCGATGCCCAATACGTCACAGCTGTCACGCCCTACTATCCTGGCGCCCGTCAGGACAAACGCAAGGGTCGAACCCGAGAAGGCATCAGTGCAAGCCTGTTCGCGCGCATGTTGCAAAGCGCTGGCGCCGATCGGGTCGTAACCGTTGAGATCCATAACGATGCGATCGCCGGCATGTTCAACCCAAGCCAGACGCACCTTGAGAATATTTTCCTGACCAAACAGTTTGTGCCTTGGCTCAAGGCCAACGGCTTAACCGGCGACGTCGTGGTCTCACCCGATGTGGGCTACCTCGAAAATGCGCGTATTTATGCCGAAGAGCTGTCGGCGGACCTCGCCGCGTTGTCAAAAGAGCGAGACTACTCCAAACCCAATACCGTCTTTCGATCCACGTTGATCGGTCGTGTCGAGGGCAAAAATGTCCTGCTGGTCGATGACATTATTGATACAGCGGGATCAGTGGTTGCTGCTGTTGAGACACTCAAAGATGAGGGCGCAAGAGACATAACCGTCGCCTGCGTTCACCCTGTGTTGTCTAAACCCGCGTGGTCGCGACTGCAGGACCTCAAGGACCGTTCAGTTAAAGAAGGTTGGGGCTTCCGCGTCGTTGGGACCACGGCGATTCATCACACCAAAACACCTGATTGGTACTTCGAGTTCCAAATCGAGAAATTGGTCTCCGCCGTGCTGGAAAAAATCAACCTCCGCGGTAGCGTCACCGGGGTGCAAGATCATCGCGACTGACAAGCTGTTGACCTCTCAGAGGGACAGGCTATTATTGCCCGTCCTAATTAAACCGATTGCTGCACACCGAATGATTGCTAGGATCAGAACGCGTCGCCGCGACCCAAACCCAACCAGGGGAGCAACCCATGAGTCGTGACCGTTCTACTAATCCGGATGCGGACACTTTCTCGTTTGTCGCAGCAGAACATGCCGTGCTCGATTTTTGGGCAAAGCAAGATGTTTTTCAAAAAAGCCTGACTCAAACCCGCGACCAAGACCCTTACATTTTCTACGATGGACCACCCTTTGCGACGGGCCTTCCACACCACGGCCATTTAGTGGGCTCGATTTTAAAAGACGCAGTGCCCCGATACTTTACGATGAAAGGCCGCTATGTGCAGCGGCGGTTTGGCTGGGATTGTCATGGGCTGCCCATAGAGCATGAAATTGATAAATCCCTCGGCTTATCATCTGCCGAGGCAGTCGAGAAGATGGGCATTAAAGGCTACAACGATGCCTGCCGCGGCATCATTCAACGCTACACGGACGAGTGGCGCAAAACGATTACCCGTATTGGCCGCTGGGTAGATTTTGATAACGACTATAAAACCATGGAACCCTGGTACATGGAGTCGGTTTGGTGGGTCGTTAAACAACTCTGGGAAAAAGAGCTGATCTATCGCGGTGAAAAAGTTGTGCCCTTTTCAACAGCCCTTGGAACCGTTTTGTCAAATTTTGAGGCGGGCAGCAATTATCAAGAAGCCCAAGACCCTGCGGTCACAGTGCTCTTTAAATTAACCGATCAAGACGTTTACATCGCGGCCTGGACCACCACCCCTTGGACACTCCCGTCAAACCTTGCGCTGTGTGTCGGCAGCGACATCGAATATACCAAGGTTTATGACGAAGCGCTGCAAGCAACGATTATCATTGCCTCAAAACGCCTTGCTGCTTACGAAGGAAAAAAACAACTCAAAGTGGTTTCAACCTTTCTGGGGGCAGAACTGGTCGGGCAACGCTATGACCCCTTATTCCCGTACTTTGAAGACCTTACATCCGAAGGCGCTTTCCAAGTTTTAGCCGACGATTATGTCACCACAGACAGCGGCACCGGGATTGTCCATCAGGCACCCGCCTTTGGCGAAGACGATTTTCGAGTTTTAAAAGCCGCCGGGATTACTGCCCTAGTCTGTCCGATTGATATGGCCGGCTGTTTTACCGAGGCGGTCTCTGATTTTGCTGGGCTTCATGTCAAAGACGCAGACAAGCCGATCATGCGTCACTTAAAAGCCTCAGGCCAACTGTACCTGCAAGAGGTGATTCAACACAGCTACCCATTTTGCCCCCGTTCCGACACCCCCATCATCTATCGCACCATCGACTCTTGGTACGTCAAAGTGGCCCAGATTAAAGAACAATTGGTAGCAGCGAATCAAAATATTCGTTGGGTCCCGGAGCATATTCAAAATGGTCGAATGGGTAACTGGCTCGCGGGCGCGATGGACTGGGCGATCTCGAGAAACCGTTATTGGGGCACGCCCCTCCCCATCTGGATCAATGATGCGTCTGGCGCGGCAAAGTGCATTGGATCGATCGAAGAACTCAAAGCGCTAACGGGCGTCGAAGTCGCAGATCTACATCGCGAATTTGTCGACGATTTAACCTTTACACTGCCTGGCGAGGACGGTACCTACCGTCGAATTTCAGAAGTTTTAGATTGCTGGTTCGAGTCCGGTGCAATGCCTTACGCCCAATTGCATTACCCCTTCGAAAATAAAGAGATGTTTGAAAAAGGCTTTCCTGCGGAATTCATCGCCGAAGGGTTGGATCAAACCCGAGGCTGGTTCTACACCTTGATTGTTCTCGGGTACGCTTTATTCGAAACCAACCCGTTTAAAAACGTCATCGTTAACGGCATCGTGATGGCGGAGGACGGTAAGAAAATGTCCAAACGGCTGCGCAACTATACGCCGCCTGACGCGCTCATGGAGGACTACGGCGCGGATGCGCTGCGCCTTTACTTGATTAATTCAGGTCTTGTTAAAGCCGAAGAGCAGCGCTTCAAAGATGCTGGTGTTAAGGAGATGACTCGACGGGCGCTGCTGCCCTGGCTGAACGCCTATCGCTTTTTAAAAACCTATACCGAAATCGATCACTGGATGCCGGGGGCGGTGACGGAACCCAGTCCAAACATCATGGACCAATGGTTGCTGTCCCGTCTGCAAACGCTCAAAGCCAATATCGCCGAAGAGATGGAGGCCTACCGCCTGTACAACGTGGTGCCCGCGTTATTCGATTTCATTGAAGAATTGACCAATTGGTATATTCGGCTCAACCGGGCTCGATTTTGGGATGACGCCATGACCGCCGACAAAGCGCATGCGTTCAACACCCTACACACGGCGGTCTATGAGTTCACCGTTTGCATGGCGCCCTTTGCACCCTTTTTGTCTGAAACCCTCTATCAGGCATTGCCTAGCATTGACAGCGCGCCCGAATCCGTCCACTTGTGCCCGTATCCCGTGCCACAAACTGAGCGGGTCAAACCAACACTGGAAGAAGCCGTCAGCAGAATGCAGCACGTGATTCTCCTTGGTCGTCAAAAGCGCAACCAGGATCGGGTAAAAACCAAATACCCAACCCGATTGCTGCGGATTCTCCATCAAGATGAATCGCTTTTAAGTGAGATCGCGCGCCTTGAGTCCTATATATCGGCAGAGCTGAACGTGAAGACCATCTCATACGATACCAACGAAGCCGACTATATCGAGTTGTTCGCGCGACCCAACTCACCGGTTCTGGGTAAACGGCTGGGTAATCGGTTTAAGCACTTTAAACAACTCATCGATCAGCTCGACAGCCAAAGCATCTTAAAGCTTCAAGAAACCAATCGCCTTGACCTTGATGGTGAAAGCTTTGGCCTCGACGACATTCTTGTGTTTCGAGAAGCGAAAGACGGCACTAACGCTGTCTCAAATCGTTACATCTCGATCGACTTGGATACCCATCTTGATCCTGAACTCATCGAAGAAGGTCTTGCTCGGGAAGTCGTAAGCCGGATTCAGAAAAGCCGTAAAGATGATGGGCTGAATGTAGCCGATCGAATCAACCTTCGAGTGTGGGGCAATGATGCGATTCTGTCAGCCATCGCCAATCATCGGGACTACATCCTGCGCGAAACGCTCTGTCAGAGCTTATCGGTTGCCGAGGCGCCCATTGAAGCGGGCTTTGATCTCCCGGTTGATGACTTGGCTTTTGGACTACTTCTGTCTAAATTCGAGGATTCAACCCGCCCTCGTTGATCTGATGCGGTGATCATTTGACTGCATGAAGCTTAAAGCCGACGCCGGCGATCAAGAATACGCAATGAGAATGCCATATGACCGAGATACTGGATCAACCCATAGGGGATATCGCCCAAGCCGTCCGAGAAAAACAGATTACAGCGGTAGCGCTCGCTGAGCACACTTTGGCTCGAATTGATGCGGTTAACGCGGACCTCAACGCCGTCGTGTCAACCAACGCTGAACTCACCTTGAAATATGCCGCCCAGGCCGACGCAGACCTTGCTGAAGGAAAGCCCGTCGGCCCACTTCATGGGGTGCCCATGACAATCAAGGACAGCTTGGATACCTTCGATTTTGTCACGACCTGGGGCACCCAAGGCCGGGCTGCCTTTAGACCCAGCCGAGATGCCTCGGTGGTTGCGCGACTTCGAGGCGCCGGCGCCATCCTGGTGGGCAAAACCAATACCCCTGAATTCACGCTCGCTTTTCAGACCGACAACAATTTATTCGGGCGAACCAATAACCCCTATGATTTAACGCGAACGAGCGGCGGCAGCTCCGGCGGCGCCGCAGCCCTGATTGCCAGCCGAGCCATCCCCTTCGATATCGGCACCGACACCGGCGGCAGTATTCGTCTGCCGGCACATTTTTGCGGCATTGCAGGCCTAAAGCCCACCTCGGGGCGAGTGCCTTGCTCGGGTAACGCCCTCCCCAGCGAGGGGCTTTGGGCGCCCCTCAGCCAACCCGGTCCGATGACCCGGTTTGCCAAAGACCTGTCGCTGCTGCTCGATATTATTGAGGGCCCTGACCTTTTTGATCCCAATGTCCGCATTGCGCCGAAACTACAAGCCCAAGACATCGATCCCAAATCCCTCAGAATTGGCTTTCATCTGAGCAACGGGCTTTCCGCACCGACGCCAGCCATCCAAGCAGCCCTGCAAAGCGTCGTGGACAAGCTCGCGAATCAAGGCATGGATCTGCGCGAGCACCGTCCAGATGGTATCGAGATGACCCCCTTGATTTTTTCACGCCTGCTTGCGGCAGATGACCATGAAACCGTTTTGGATCTGCTAGAGCGATCCAATACCGAGACGCCGTCGACGGCCATAGCCAGCAACTTATCTCAGCCGAAACCCGGTTTTTCCGCCGCGGAACTGTGCAACATTCTTGCGATTTGGGATGGTTTCAAAAGCGCGATGCTGAAGTCTTTTGCAACGTTTGACGTGTTGATTTGCCCAGTTAATGCCCATACCGCTATGCCACATGGGCAAGCAGAGGATATGTTGGATTACACCTATACCATGACCTACAACCTAACCGGCTGGCCCAGCGTCGTCATTCCCTGCGGCTTGGATGAAGCGGGCTTGCCCATTGGCCTGCAACTCATCGCGGCACCGTTTCGGGAGGACCGGTGCCTGGCGCTTGCAGAATGGATTCAATCAGAATTGGACTTTTTCCCGTTGCCGCACGTAAATTCTAACAACTTAGCCCTGACGCTTGGGCCGAAAACCACTTAAAGCCACCGCGGCATTCACCTCGTACGGGTGTCAGGTCGACGCAGAAAACTGGCAGATTTGGCATTTGGGGCGTATCCTTGCTTTCCCTGACCCCTCCGGACTGCCAACGTAGAGATTCGAATATGACGACAGCACGATTCATGTTAATGCTCAGCCTGAGCTTTGCGGCACTTTGCTGCAAGGCTGAGTCGATTGATTTATCCGGGGTGTACCAACTCGCCATCGAGAATGACCCGCAGTTAGGCGCAGCGGAGGCCTCATTTCTGGCACAAAGTGAGATCGTGCCCCAAGCTCGAGCAGGGCTACTGCCCAGCCTGAACCTGTCCAGCAGTTATTCAGACGCCACCAGTCCGTCGCTGCGAGAATTCAACCCCGTGACGGGTGTAACGCTCTTTGAAGACACCACCACGACCAATCGGTCCTGGCAGGCGGGGTTAGTCCAACCCCTATTCCGTCTGGACCGATGGCATCAGTACCAGCAAGCTAAAAGTATTAGAGATCAGGCCCAGGCCGGTTATTCCAGCGAGTCGTTAGCGCTTATTGTTCGCGTTGCCGAGACCTATCTTGCAATTTTAGAAGCCCAAGACGCCTTGGATTCGACCAACGCCGAACGCAGCGCAGTCCAAAGACAGCTCGAGCAGGTACAACAACGCTTCGATGTAGGGCTTGTCGCGATTACCGATGTCCTCGAGTCCACCGCCAGTTTTGACCGTACGACCGTCAACGTGATCGAGGCCGAGGGTGCCCAAGCGCAAAGCTTCGAGCCGCTGATGCGGCTAACGGGCCGCGCTTTTTCCTCTGTGCAGGGCCTCATGACAGAATTCCCGGTCCGGCATCCAGAACCTCAAAATGAAACCGCCTGGGTTGCCGCGGCGCTTAAGAAAAACACCACAATTCTGGCTGGCAAAGCAGCACTCGCCGTCGCACAAAAGCAAGCCGCGATTAATAAATCAAGACACCTTCCGACCCTGGATGCCCAAGTGTCCTACTCGTCACAAACCAGTGAAAATCCCAGTGCATTTCAGACCAATCGATCGGACAGCCAGGTTTACGGCTTACAGTTGACCGTCCCAATCTATTCTGGTGGCGGTACTCGATCGAGCGTTCGTCAATCGGAATACCGACTGGTTGAGGCCCGAGAGAACCTAGATCTTGCCGAACGCCAGGTGAGCGAGAACGTACGAGGCCTCTTTACCGCCATCAATACGGATGTTGCACGGGTCAAAGCGAGTCTGCGGGGCATTGAATCGGCACGATCGGCCTTGTCCGCCACGGAAACTGGGTATGAAGTTGGCACGCGCAACATCGTCGATGTTTTACTTGCACAACAACGCCTCTATTTATCCGATTTTCAGTTTGCCAGCGCTCGCTATCGTTACATCACCAACACCCTTCGTCTGAAGCAAGTCATTGGTCATTTGACCGCTGAAGACCTCTATGAACTCAATCAATTTATTGATGTCGAGCGCCTTGTGACCCAAGTTAAGCCCACCACTCGATAAAAGGCCCCTCCAAAACGTTATGAACCGAATCTGGATCGCATGCACCGCCATCGTCGTCGCCAGCGGAATCGGCCTGACGACGATGCACGAGCCGGCCACTGCTGCAGCCACCCGTGGCCCAACCCTCACAAATGATGAAACCAACAACATTGAGGTCTTTCAGACCGCCAGCCCCTCGGTGGTTTTTGTCACCAATACCCAGCTTCGCAGACAACGCTTCTCGCTCAACGTACTCGAGATTCCAAAAGGATCGGGGACTGGTTTCGTTTGGGATAAGAGCGGCTTGATTGTGACGAACTACCACGTCATTTATGGCGCCAGTAAAATTAATATTGCCATGCAATCTGGACGTCAATATGAGGCGAGGGTCGTCGGCACCTCACCTGAAAAAGATATCGCACTGCTCAAGATCGACGCGCCGGAAGAGACCTTACAACCGCTACCGCTGGGTGACTCGGATAATCTGGCCGTTGGCCGAAAAGTCCTCGCTATCGGTAACCCTTTTGCGCTCGACACGACCCTAACCGTTGGCGTCGTGAGTGCTTTGGGCCGGGAAATTAAATCGATGAACAATCGCACGATCTCGAATGTCATCCAAACCGATGCGGCGATCAACCCAGGCAATTCAGGCGGTCCGCTGCTGAATTCGAGCGGAGAGCTCATCGGCGTGAATACTGCGATTTTTAGCCCGACCGGTGCCAGTGCTGGGATTGGCTTTGCAATCCCTGTATCCACCCTAAAAAGTCTGATTCCACAGCTGGAAAAATACGGCAAACTTTATCGCCCCGTGCTGGGTATTGAGTCCTTGTCCGATTCTTGGACCAAGCGGTTGAAAATCAACGGCGTTGCTGTTTTTTCTGTTAAACCAGGCCTGCCAGCCGCCAAAGCGGGGCTCGTCGGTATACGCGAAGACCGGCGCGGCAACATTCATCTTGGCGATATTATTATCGCGATAGATGGCGACCCGGTCACCAATGAAGATACGATGCTGTCACTCTTAGAGCAGCACAGTCCAGGAGACCGTATCGAGCTGACAACCCTACGAGATGAGACCATTCACACGTATCAACTTGATCTTGCACCACCCATTTCAGATTAAGCGAGCCTCTCACCTGAGCGGGCCCTTGTGCGCCCTGATCAACCCTAAGCCACGACACAATGCCTGCTGCAATTCGATCGATCCTTGGGAACCCGACATGCGCGATCAAGCCCCCACGAGGGACGCAAGAAGCAGGATAGTCCGAGAACTGATCGTTGGCGTCTTGGCGCTCTATGGCTTTTTAGGCTCGCTTACGAGCCATGCTGAGCGCCCAGAACGGCTAAGATTGATCGGCGCGGTTCCCAGCGGCTTTGAACAAACGCTGCAGCTTCACTTTACGCACTTTAAAGTCGATGAGTACACCGCAAGCGCTAGCCACGACGCCGTTAAGAACACGCGCATTCGCTTGGAACAGCATCGAGGGCCCTTACCGCTTGATTTGGCTGGGACGCTAAAGCATTACGAATCCACCAACATGGCGCGCTGCCAAGCCCCGGAACGTACCACCATTTTTTCAGGCCTTGAACAGAATTACGAAACCACCGTCATGCTTACGGTCTGCCCTAAACGAGCACACCTTGACATCGGCTATCTGCGGTTTACCAAAGCCATTTTGGCTGATGCCTTATATTTTGTAGAAATCGAACAGCAAGTGCCGCATTTTAATCCCGCGGAGGCTCAGAGCCTTCACGAGACCGTCGTGTTTTGGACCGATTTGCTCAAACAATTCATCCTTTGCTCAAAAAACAGCGGTAACGCCTGCATGCGTTACCGCAAGCACTGGCGGCTGACTCGGCAACCGACCCACACTTCAAGTTCGCAGAGCCTGCAATGCTAGGACCCCACTTTGTTTGGGGGAGGGTTGGCGTTTGCTTCGACGTTTACTGGGGGCCATCAACCGGCCTTGCCTACTCTGTGATCAGAGCCAATCTGAGCCTTGTGGTTTGTGCGCGCTCTGTCAAAAAGACCTGCCCTGGCTCGCCCGCGGTTGCCCACGCTGCGCAATGCCATGGCCAGATCATAAAGGCCTCTACAACTGCTTTAACCAGCTCCCGAGATTCAATCAGTGCCAAGCTGCATTTGCCTACGACTTCCCGATCAAACAACTGATCCTTACGTTCAAGGACCACGGTAACCTCGCCGCGGGTCACGCGCTCACCCTGTGTCTCGCCCAGCGCATCGTGCGCGACGCGACCCCGAGCGTTATCCCAGACCTTCTGATACCGGTACCGAGCAGCTGGCGAAAGCGACGGCAGCGGGGGTACAACCCCGCCGCGCTGATCGCCAAAGACCTTGCCCGGGTACTCAACCGCCCTTGGACGCCAAAATTCCTAAAGACGCGCCCTACCCAGCAGGACCGCAAGCATCAGTCTAGGCAGCAACGACTCAATGACGTGACCAATCACTTTTACCTAACGCGCACCAGAGCGCCCTGCCACATTGCGATCATCGATGATGTTGTGACCTCAATGGCCACGGCAAATCACGTCGCCGAAAGACTGCAGCAGGCCGGCTTTCACAACATTTCACTTTGGGCACTCGCAAGATCCCTACCGCCAGGGGCCAACAATCGTCCAGACACCATCGACGACTAATGCGTCCCAACACGAGCCTGTGGTAGAGTCGCGCAAGGTTAACAAAAGGAGCACTCATGGACTGGCAGAACATTGATATCAAAACGGCCTTTCGGTCGGAAATGTTGGCACCAGACCCGATTCAGAACGCGCACTACATCGTCGTATCTGATGGTGAAATCCTCGGCTGTGATACCCATGACCGCTGGCAGCCCTTAAATGACGATGAACTGCATTGGAGCGGCATTGCCACTGAGTCAAGGCATTTCCTCGGCTGGGTGGACGATGCCCCGATCTTTGCGCTTGAGGCTGACGCCGATAGCGATGAGCCTGTTGGCTATCGATTCGAATCCCTATGGTCTTTCCTCAACACTGTTGATATCAACTTGTTCTATCTCATCGGTCGAGCGAAGCAAATCGTTGAGTGGTTTCAGACCCACCGCCATTGTGGGCAATGCGGGGGCGAGACATCCTCTGAAAGCCAGGATCGGTCTCGAAAATGCTTAGACTGCGGTCAAATGTTTTACCCACGCCTGTCGCCATCAATCATTGTGTGCATCAACAAAGGCGAGGACATTTTGCTCGCCAAGAACGCCAATGCACGCGCCAATTTTTATAGCGTTTTGGCGGGCTTCGTTGAGCCTGGCGAATCGATTGAGGATACGGTCCATCGAGAGGTTTTTGAAGAAGTCGGCCTTAAAGTCAAAAATCTGAAATATTTCGGCAGTCAATCTTGGCCTTTCCCAAATTCTTTAATGCTCGGATTTCATGCTGAATACGATAGCGGCGAAATTGAGATTCAAGAGGAGGAACTCAGCGACGCGCAATGGTTTCATTTTGATGCGCTCCCCAACCCGCCTGCAATGATTTCTATTTCGGGTTGGCTCATCAATGATTTCATCGAGCGAGCCCGAGCCGGAACGGTATAACCATGACACTTTTTCGGGCTGGCGTTTTTCTCTGGTCTTTGATCTGCGCGTCCCAGACTTACGCTGAGGGGCCCGCCCGGATCGCCGTTGCCGCGAATTTTAAGGCGACACTGGCGGTTCTCATTGATGCCTTAGCGCAATCAGACCCAGCCTCGCAGTCAAACTATCAATTGGTGAGTGGTTCAACTGGCGTCCTATTCGCCCAAATCAGCGCAGGTGCGCCCTTCGATTTGTTTTTAGCCGCCGATTCTGCCCGGCCGGAACAGCTGCACACTCAGAGCCGCTTTTCACATCATCAACCCAAGGTTTACGCCCAGGGCCGCCTGGCGCTTTGGATACCCGGTCGAGACCGGCCATGGGACGCGATCTTCGCCACTTTTGAGGGGGATTTGGCCATTGCCAATCCAGCCCTTGCGCCATACGGCGCAGCCGCCAGCGCCTTGCTCGAGGCACCTTTATTTCAGCGAGCACCAAGGCGTATCCAAGGCAATAACGTCCATCAGGCTTATCAGTTTGTTGAGACGGGTAATGCGCAAGCGGCACTGATTTCGCTCGCGCAATTGCTTCAAGCGAAGGTCCCGCCAGATCAATACTATCTGCCAGCCCAAGTCCAATACCCTGCGATTATGCAAAAACGGATTTTGTTATCGGACCATCCTGCAGCCCGTGCCCTCGATCAGTTTCTCGCAACACCCCGTGCCGCTGCGATTATCAAACAGGCGGGCTATCACGCGGCGCTGGCGCGAGAGTAGGTCATGGAACAAGACCTCATCACACTTGGCACGTCGATCCGGCTCGCGAGCTTCACTACGATCATCTTAGCGATCTTCGGTACGCCCCTTGCCTGGTGGCTCGCCAGAAGCCAGTCCCCACTAACCGTCCTCTGCATTCCGCTTTTGGCCTTACCGCTGGTTCTACCGCCAACGGTTATTGGTTTTTATCTACTGCTTGCATTTTCGCCGCAACACTTTTTTGGCGCCGCATGGCTCGATTGGTTTGGCAGCAGTTTGGCCTTTAGTTTCGAGGGCCTTCTGCTGGGCTCGCTGGTCTATTCGTTGCCCTTTTACATTCAACCAATGGTCGTCGCATTCAAAGCGATCCCGGGCACCCTGCTTGATGCCGCAAAAACCTTAGGCGCTGGCTGGCTTGATCGGTTCTTCACGGTGATTTTACCCTTATCTAAAAACGGCCTCTTGATCGCGACGACCTTGACCTTTACGCATACCTTGGGTGAATTTGGGATCGTTTTGATGATCGGCGGTAATCTACCAGGCGAAACCCGAGTATTGTCCATCGCCCTCTTTGACTATGTTGAAACGCTTAATTACGACAAAGCCCACCTGCTGGCCGCTGGCCTTGTGGGCTTTAGTTTGCTGGCCATGGTTCTCATCCAATGGCTCACAAAAGACCGCCCGGCCGGACACACGGACGATCTAGGATGAGCTTTCTAACGGCCGTTTTATCGGTAAAACAAGGTGCCAAAACGTTACTCGCGACCCCCTTCGAGCTCCAAGCCCAAGGCGTGACCGCGCTCTTCGGCCCGTCCGGGGCGGGCAAGACCACGCTCTTGAGGGCTTTGGCCGGTCTCATTCCAGACCAGCAGACTCGGGGCAGCGTTATCCATTCCCAATACGGTCCTTGGGAGACTGAGCACTTTCACTTGGCGCCAGAAAAGCGCGGCATTGGCCTGGTCTTTCAGCATCAACAACTCTTTCCACATCTGACCGTTAGCGAGAACCTACGCTACGCCCAAAAGCGTCAGCATGATGGGCCAAAACTGGCCTTTGATGAGATTGTTTCTATTTTTGGACTCGGGCCGTTATTAATGCGTCATCCTCAAGCCCTCTCTGGCGGCGAGTCGCAACGTGCGGCGCTTGCCCGCGCTTTAATCAATGCGCCTCGACTGCTGCTCATGGATGAACCCCTCGCCGCGCTGGATTGGGCTGCGCGCACCGAAATCCTGAGCGCCTTGAGTCATATTAAAACGGAACTTCAGCTCCCCATGGTCTATGTCAGCCATCAATGGGATGAGGTGATTCAATTGGCTGATCACGTTCAAATGATGGAGCAAGGTAAAATCCTTCGATCAGACCCGCTTGCGGCGTTAACCACCGATATCGATTTCATCACCCAAGAGCAACGTTTGGCCAGTGCGATCCTCATGACGCAAGTGTCCAGCCATCTACCGGATGAGCGACTGACCGAATTAGCCCTTGGTGATCAAACCATTTTAGTCCCGATGATCACCGCGAAGCCGAGCACCGATGTTCGCCTATTAATCAGAATGCTGGATGTCAGTTTGGTCGCAGAACCGGTTGCCCGCTCGAGTATTCTAAACACCTTAGCCTGTCGGGTTGCCCATATTAAAGATCATGAAGGCGCCGCTTTGGTCTTGCTTGCCTGCGAGGGGCAGTTTTTCAATGCGCGGATAACCGCTCGATCCAAACGATTACTCGAACTCGAAGTGGGGCAACCCATATTTGCTCAAATTAAAGCCACGGCGCTGAACAGCCCAGGACCCCAGGATGGATGATTTTAAACAACTCTCGCCGGACTTAATTCTCGATGCGATTGACGACCTGGGGTATCAAACAGATGCTCGGATTCTTGAACTCAACAGTTACGAAAATCGTGTGTTTCAAATTGGCATTGAGTCGGCTGAGCCGGTGATTGCAAAGTTTTATCGGTCCAACCGTTGGACCACCGATATGATCATCGAGGAACATCAATTCGCCGCTGCCCTCGCAGACAATGATCTATCGGTCGTCCCCCCTATTGATCGCGCGGGGCAATCACTGTTCGAATTTAAGCAATACCGATTCGCATTATTCAAAAAGCGCGGTGGCCGCGCGCCCGCGGTCGATAATCTCGATTGCCTGGAATCCCTTGGGCGGCACATTGCCATGATTCACAATGTCGGCGGGGCCGCGGACTTCCAGTTTCGGCCCAATCTCTCGGCCCAAGAGTTTGGCCACGACGCCCGCGCGACCCTCCTGGATCTGAACTTTTTACCGGATGGATTAAGGCCGGCTTATGAATCGGTCAGCGCCGAGGCCCTGAGACTCGTGGATCTACAGTTTATCGAGGGCACCTATAAACGACTCAGGCTCCACGGTGACTGTCATATGGGGAACGTGCTTTGGCGAGAGGACACGCCGCACTTTGTTGACTTCGACGATGCCCGTGGCGGACCCGCTATTCAAGATCTTTGGATGCTGCTATCTGGCGATCGGCAAAGCCAGCTCGGCCAGCTGAAAGCCATCTTGAAGGGTTATCAGGATTTTAGAGACTTTGACTTCAGGGAATTACGGCTCATTGAGCCGCTCAGGACCCTTCGCCTTATGCATCAATCAGCCTGGATCGCGCGCCGCTGGGCGGAGCCAGCCTTTCAACGGGCCTTTCCGTTTTTTGATACCGAGCGCTATTGGTCCACTCACATCCTCGAACTCCGTGAGCAATGTGGCGCCTTGGTTGAAGAGCCCTTGAACCTTACGGGCTATGCCTATTGAAAACGCGCAGAGCGGGATTGGCATAGATCGATAGCCAGACCGCACGATCCTCAACCTTGCACCGATTCAGCCTTTGTTCGAATTGCGCAATCTGCTGGGCATCTGCGACGGGTACATGTGCAGGATGGGAAAAATCAGGCTGCAGGGCCGAGACCGCCCAATGATTGATGGGGAACAACTGGGTCCCAGCGAGAATTTGTCGATCAACCGCTGCGGCAACAACGTCTAGATCATCATAATCACCATCAAGTGGTCGTCCTACATTCAGATGAACGCGCCCTTTGTAGCCACTCAAGCCTAGGGCCATATTTTTCAAATCTTCACCCGGAGCCTTTTGGTAAGACCCGGTCGCATCGATCGACTTGAGCTCGCGAGCCTTCTCGACGTCCAGTGGATCAAATTCATAGGACAGACACAATGGCACAATATTGAGCGCACGAATTTTCTCAGAGAGGGGCATTTTCCGATCGCTCAATTGCAACATCTTGAGAACCGAGGCATCGGTTTCATCAATCGCGTTCTTTGCGCGCCCCTCACTCTGCGCGAGCCATACCGAGTCACCATCATCGATTTGGGCTTGAATGAAGGCAGAGCTCATCACAAGATCCTTATACACCGTTCGCGGATTGTCCCCCGTGCGGTTAATGAAAAAGCTCTTATTCAAGCGCATTAAATCGGTCGCAAACGGTTGCTGAATGAGATTATCGCCCACGGCAATGAAGACCGTTTTCAACTGAGCGCGATGGCGCAATAAATTCAAGAACATCGAATCACACGCGATATCGCGATGATTACTGAGAAACAAATACCCTTGGCTCGGATCCAAATCCGCCAAACCCGAAATCGTCAAGTCATCAAGGGTTGAGACCACCAATCGCTCAACGTAATCCCGAACAACGCCTTGGAAACCTGCAATTGAGTCCACCGCCGCCAACCGCTTGTGCAACCCTCGACGGACAAGCACGCGAACCAAAGCCGGCAACAAGGCCATCATGGTCGGGTGCGTCCAAGCACCGATAAGGTCTATGAGCGTTTTATCGTTTATCAAGCGCGACAAAACCGCTGCCACTTCAGGATCGCTATAGGGGAGATTTGATGAGGATGCATCTTGCATCATGGTTCTAGACTCAGTTAAGTTCACAGGCCAACTTCCGACTGTACCAGCTCATGACCCTTTTTCGACCTGCGATGTTCAAAGACTTGGGCGCAATTAATGCCCTCTACAACGATTATATTCTAAATTCTGCTGCGACATTCGACCTCGAGCCCATTTCTTTCTCAGACAAAACCAAGTGGTTCGAACAATTCGACGAGAGCGGCCGGTCCCAGCTGTGGGTGGCCTTTGACAATACAAATTTTGTGGGCTTCGCCACCAGCCAGCCATTTAGGCCGAAAGCCGGCTACCGCAATACCGTCGAAACCAGCATTTACATCAACCCGAGCGCCATTGGTAAAGGCTATGGGACTGCGTTGTATCGGCATTTATTTTTAGCCTTGGATGCAACACCCGTGAAACAAGCGATCGCCATCGTGACCCGGCCGAACCCCGCGAGCGTCAAACTCCATCAGCAGCTTGGATTTCAGACGGTTGGCGAACTCACAGATGTCGGTGAGAAGTTTGGCAAGGCGCAGAGCGTTTATATTATGCAAAGAACAAAGGCTGAATAACCAACCAAGCCCCGACGCCTTGCAGAATGATGAACACCAAACGGCGTACCCACTGATCGGGGATCTGGGCGAGCTTTCGCTGCAGGCCCATCGTGATCAGAATCACCAAGGGCAAAGCCAAAGCCGTTTTAAGGAGTACTGCTTCCGTGAAATGGCCATAAACTGCACCCATCATCGCGCGACTGAACGTCGAAAGAAAAAACACAGCTAACAGCGTCAACCGGATGGTAGCAACCGTCTCAGGCTGACGATATAGAAAGTAGGCAATCGGCGCTCCAGCCGCACTGTAAAGGCCGCCAAAGAAGCCGCCGAGGAAACCAACACAAATCGCTGCCGGGTTTGAAGACGCCGACGGCCATTGCGCCGGTTTGAACATCATAAAAAGGCCCGCAGTCATCACCATCAACCCCAACCCCGTTTTCAAAAGGTGGTCTAAACGCTGACCGAACTGATCCAAAAAGACAAAGCCGGCCGCAAGGCTTGGCAGCAAACCAAGTGAGATGAACAGCAGCAGCCGAGTATTGATCCCTCGCCGAGATTGACGCAGCACCAGCCACGTATTCGTCATCGAAATGATTGAGATGATGGCAGTGACTTCCAGGATCGAAAAAAGATCCAGTGCCGCCGTGGCCGCGACGATAATCAGCCCCATCGCAAAACCCGTAATCGTTTGCGTGAGAGCAGCAAAGGCCACAATCAAAAGAAAGACGCCTAAGGTAGGTAAATCCATAACCGTTTTCCGTTACACTGGCTTCAAACTTCAACTCAAAATTTATATGGAACTAGAACTCACTGCTCGAACGGTGTTCGTGAGCGGCAGTTACCGCGGTACCGGGCGCACGATTGCCGAGCATTTCAAGGCTGAGGGTGCGCGGGTGATTGTACACGGCCCGGATGAGGCAGCGCTATTACCGCTCAAGGCGGCTTTTCCGCTCGGCGTGACGGGCCCACTCTGGACCGATGAAGGCTGCCAAGCGGTGATCGCGCAAATTCAGCAACACACCCAAACATTGGATGTTTTAGTGAACAACTATGGCACTGCGGGCCACGGCACTTGGACCTCGACGAGCGCCGATGACTGGCGAGACCTGTATGAGCACAATGTTTTGTCCGTTAGTCGAATCACCCAAGGCTTATTACCGATGCTTAACGCGTCCTCTCAGGGCCGTATCATTAATCTTGGAACAATCGGCTCGACGCGCCCCAACAAAACCATGCCCCACTACTATGCCGCTAAAGGCGCCTTGGCGACCCTCACGGCGGGACTGGCAAAAGCCGCTGAGAGCAAACAGCTAACGGTTAATCTGGTTTCACCGGGGCTGATCCGAACCCCTGAGGTCGAAGCCGCCTACCTTTCAACCGCACAAAAACGCGGCTGGGGAGAGACTTTCGAGGAGGCCGAGGAGAAGATCACAGAGGCTTTTTTTGAAAACCCTTTAGGCCGAATTGCAACGCGTGCGGAGGTGGCAGATATCGTTGTATTTTTAGCGTCAGCCCGTGCCAGCTTTGTAAATGGCCAAAATATTCGCGTCGATGGCGGCGCTGTCGGAATCGTTTAAGAGGCGCCGGATATGCTCTGGATCAAAGTAATACATGTCTTATTCGTCATCGCCTGGATGGCCGGAGTTTTTTATCTACCTCGGATTTTAGTGCATGCGGTTGAAGGCAAAGCGGCCGGTGAAGACACCCGCAGGCTGGTCATTATGGCCGAAAAACTCGTTCGATTTTCAACCGTCATGATGGTCCTCGCACTGATACCCGGACTAATCCTTTGGTTGCATTATGGCTTTTCAGGCCAATGGCTCTATTGGAAATTGGCATTCGTTGTGGGGCTCGGCGGGTATCAATGGCAATCCTTCCGCTACGCGGCGCAACTCAAGCGGGGTCAGGTGATACGGCGCGCTTTATTCTTTCGTCTGTACAACGAAGCGGCGCTGTTTTTGCTAACCCCCATCCTCATCCTTGTTATTGTGAAGCCCTTTTAAACGACAAGGTCGTCGCCGTTACCGGAAGCAGGCCTAAAAAAGCGCCCCTGCCCTGCTATCATAAGACACTTCAACCGACTTGATGTGACCGCAATTGATTAACCAACTCCTCACCGACCTGATTCGAGCGCCTTTAACGGGCCTTGCAAACCCAGTCTTTAAGACCGACTTGGATGACTGGCTATCTCCCTGTGAAGTGCTGAGAGACGCGCAACACAGCTATTGGTACCCGAGCCTACAAATACCCAAAATGAGCTTTAATGGATTCGAAGCCGCGATCGAGCAACCTGTTCACGCGGATCTGAAAGCTTTCTATTTGAGCCTTTGGTCTGGCGCCTTGCCCTGCCTGTTTGAAACCTTGCCCATCTCTTTAATCCAAATCTGGAATCCCGATGATTTCGAGCGGTTGATCGGCAATCTCATTGGGCACTTTCTAGCACAAAAAAATGCGCGCCTAGACCCAACCTTGTTTATTGCAACGGTTGAAGATGGGGGTGACAACATTATCAGTCTCGACAACCGCACGGGCGAAGTTCTTTTAGAAACGCCGGGCACGCCCGACCGGGCGGTTATCGCGCCTTCATTGACACAATTGCTCCCCCTGCTTACGCTCCAACCTGCACAATTGAACCCCATCGAGAGGCCTCGCCATGACTGATGCCCTGACACTACCGCCCATTCACCGGGTGAGCGGATCCGTGACCTTACCGGGTTCAAAGAGTATGACCAACCGCGCATTACTGCTGGCAGCCGTCGCCGAAGGTGAAACGCGGGTGACGAATATTTTGCTCAGCGACGATACGCAAAGAATGCTGGATGCTTTAGCCCAATTGAACGTCCAAGTTGATATTGATAAGGACCTCCGGCAATGCCGGGTGCGCGGCAAAGGCGGCCCATTTCCAGCACAGGCCCAAATCCAGACGCTGCAGCTCGGCAATGCGGGTACCGTACTCAGACCTTTGACCGCAATGCTTGCGCTCACCCCAGGCGACTTCATTATCGATGGCGATGACTACATGCGCGAGCGTCCAATCGGACCGCTCACAGATGCCTTACATGCGATGAAAGTTTCAACCACCTATCTTGGCGCCGCCGGTTATCCGCCTTTACAACTTCGCGGCGGCACGCTGAAAGGCGGCGCACTCACTCTCAACGGTCGGCTCTCGAGCCAATACCTTACCGCCTTACTGCTCTGTCTTCCGATGGCCGAGGTGCCGAGCACCATTGAGATTGACGGCGAGCTGGTTTCCAAACCTTATATCGACATGACGCTTGCAATGATGTCGAGCTTCGGCGTTCAAGCCAGCCATACCGATTATCAGCGTTTTACCGTGCCTGGAAATCAGCGGTATCACAGTCCTGGGCACTTTCTGGTTGAGGGCGACGCCAGCACCGCAAGCTACTTTCTTGCCGCGGCTGCGATCCGAGGCGATGTGACGGTTCACGGTGTCGGCCAAGGTTCACTGCAAGGGGACGTCGCTTTCGCGGACGTTGTTCGGGCGATGGGCGCGGAAGTTGACTGCCAGGACGACTTCATTCGGGTGCAATCCACAGGCAAGCTTCGAGGGGTTGACGTGGATTTGAATCACATCCCGGATGCGGCCATGACCGTTGCCATCCTTGCCCTGTTTGCCGATGGGCCGACAACCATTCGCAATATCTACAATTGGCGCATCAAGGAAACCGATCGAATGACGGCGATGGCCACAGAACTGCAGCGGGTTGGCGCGGAGGTTACAACCACTTCGGACAGTATTACCATCGCACCGCCCGCGACCCTTCTGCCCGCCAGCATTGAAACCTATGGTGATCATAGGATGGCTATGTGTTTCTCGCTGGTGGCCTTGGGCGGCACAAACGTTTTGATCAAAAACCCCGAGGTGACCTCCAAAACCGTCCCAGACTACTTCAAGATCTTCGAATCCGTTTGCGAGCGCTAAACCGCAGCCCGAAAACCGCAACGCTCAGCCCCTTCGGGGTCTGAGCGCCGCATTTGGCCGTGGCTCTAAGGCAGCAGATGCGCTACCGCATCCCGCTCTTCGATAAGCTCTTGCTCAGTTGTGGTCATTCTGGCACGGGAGAAGTCGTTGATTTCGAGGCCTTGAACGATCGCCCAGTCTCCCGTCGCACAACGGCATGGGAAACTATAAATCAGACCAGGCTCGATGCCGTAGCTACCATCTGAGTAAATCCCCATTGAAACAATCGCGTCCTCACTGCCCAGCGCCCAATCCCGCATGTGCTCGGTCGCTGCATTGGCAGCGCTGGCAGCACTCGATAAACCACGCGCTGCGATAATGGCCGCCCCACGTTGCTGCACCGTTGGAATGAAGGTTTCTGACACCCAAGCCTCATCGACTAGATCAGAGGCCGCGCGGCCAGAGACCGTTGCGTGAAACAGGTCCGGGTATTGCGTTGCTGAGTGATTACCCCAGATCGCAAGCCCAGCGATGTCGGTAACATGAGCCGCGGCCTTCTGGGCCAATTGCGTCTTGGCGCGATTGTGATCCAGACGGGTCATCGCAGTAAATTGGCGGGGATCAAGACTCGGCGCGTTTCTCTGAGCGATCAGGCAGTTCGTATTCGCCGGGTTACCGACCACCAATACCTTCACCGCGCGATCAGCATGCGCATCCAACGCCTTACCTTGAACCGAAAAGATCTGCGCATTGGCCTCCAAAAGATCTTTTCGCTCCATACCCGGTCCCCGAGGTCTAGAACCGACTAACAGGGCATAAGAGACCCCATCAAAGGCAACATTGGGGTCATCCGTTGCCAAGATACTTTCAACCAATGGAAAAGCACAATCCTCAAGCTCCATTACCACGCCCTTGAGCGCACCCATTGCCGGCGGAATCTCGAGTAGCTGCAGAATAATGGGCTGATCGGCCCCGAGC
>JABGWC010000018.1 GCA_018645765.1 Gammaproteobacteria bacterium
CGGCTCATGGCCAGTGTGAAGCTTGCGCTGGGCCAGGCATTGGGCGTGGCAGGCGATTAAGCGCCAGCGCCTTAGAAAACTCGAAGAGCACCCTTTCAGGCCAGGTTGCGGCCTGAAAGGACCCGCTTTGCTTGAGCCAATGACGGCCGCTGGCGACGCATCACGATTTAATTTTGGTGCAACCCCTGCCGGGCCAGTTACCGAAAGCAGGGCAGTGGCCAGCATGGCGCGCGCAGCGTTTTGCTAAATTTGATGTTGAGGGCGTTAAGTCCGCGATCCTCGTCATTCAAAAGCCGAAATTCCAATGCGGACAAACCTGTCAGCCAAGAACTATAGACGCCAAAGACATCAGGTGGTTTCCGCCCAACCCCCAACATCACAGCCGCGAATCTCGAGTATCGGTTTTAAATCGTGAAAGGCCGCTGGTGTGCTGCTCAGTGGAATGCGTGGGTAGAGATGATGAACAATATGGTATTGCATACCCATGCTCAGCAGGTTGCCGACTTTGCTTTTAAAGCCGCGGGTTTGCCCATAGCGCTCTTGCCGATTGCCAGGATGGTGCGGCGCCCAGCTTAAATAATATTGGATGTAGGTTTGGGCGATATGCTTCGGTAGCCACCAAAGCAGCGCCGCTTCAATGGCGTGGCCCGTCCAAGCCATCGTGAACAGCACACCGATAAACACTAGGTTGAATAGGAGTGCATCGATCAGCATATGCGATTTACCAATTCGCGCCATGGTGTCGCCATACGCTTTTTGCGCAGGGCCCGCTGGCTGGCGTCTGAGAATGCTGTTTTTCAAAAAATCCCAATCATCTTTGGCATGAACGGCATAATCTGGGTCAAGCTCGGGATCATTGCTGTGCGCATGATGTTCCATGTGCGTGTTTTTGAGAACCCGATAAGGTTGTGCAAATGGAATGACGGATACATGACCTACCAGTTCGTTGAGCCAGCGTAGCGGGTGGCCCTCGCGGGCAATAATGCTGTGTTGGGCTTCATGGGAAGGCAAGTAGCTGAGCGCAACGTTCAAAACCGCAATTGGGAAAGCCGCCCAAATCGGCAGGTAGTCGAACAAAACCAGTGGCCAAAGCGATAGCCAAACCATGAGGTTGCTGAAAGCCCAAGCGACAGCCCCCCAAGGAATGCGATGCATGTATTTGCCTGCAATTTTACGCTCCAGCGCGTCCAGCGCATCAGGAGACAGGGCTTGTAAGGCTTCTTTGGTCATAGCGGGATTGGTCATCGCAGGATTGTTCATGAGGGCTTCACCCAGATCCAACTGCCACGAACCTGTGCCATCAGGCCTAAGAGACCGCCAATCAACAGTCCCCAGTGCAGGGGCGTCCCGATGGACAGTGGGACCGCGAGGGCGGCAATAATTTCAGCCGATAAGGGGCCGATAAAACCAAGTCCAAACACGATGGGTGAAAACAAAACCTTTACGAAATTGAATATCTGCATAGTGCAACCAAAATAAGGGTTCGTAAAAATAAAACGCTGACCCAGATTGTAACTCGATTTTTGCCCTTTGATCAGTCCCTTTTTGCTTGAATATTCGGTATGAGCGCTCCGACTGCGAGTCCGCATTGTGGCGTTAGGCCCGAATCGAATCGGATGAATCTGAGCGGTGCTCTAGAACCGCTAATAGGCGATGGTCGTCGCAGGCTATACCGATTTCGTTCCGTCACAAAAACAACGCTTTATAGCTTGCGCGTGACGATGAGGCGAACGGGTTCTGATTTTGGGTAACAACTCGTGAAACAAACTTTCCTCGACGCTTCTTTTTACGAAAAGTGCCCAGCTGGTCGGTGCCGGCGCAAATTGCTGTTTATGATTTGGCCTGAGTGCCGTCGAAGGTTGATGTGGCTTCTGACTTTGTTCTATTGGCAGTCCTTGCCCGCACTCGGTTATAGAATGCACGGTCCCGCTTTGCGTCACTGTCCTAAGTGGTCGCTTGTCACTTGAGGTTACGATCATGATTGCAAACGCTGTGGCGGTCAGAAGCGCTTGCAGCGCGCATCTCGCAGATGCCTTAGCGCTGCCTCAAAACCGTGCGGAGTCGATGGATGCCCGTTTCGATTTCGGTAATACCGTAGGCGGCAAAGCTCAGCCTTAAATAATTGGGGTGATGGCCATTGGCGGATGAAAAGTTGCCGGGTTGAAAACCCACGCCGGCGCGGCTTGCGGGTGCGACCAAGTCATTCGTGTTGAGAGAGTCTGTCAGTCGTAACCAAAAAAAATAGCCACCCTTGGGTGCGGTCCAGGTGGCGAGCTCGGATAAGTTCGCCTTGAGCGCTGATTGCATGACCGCGGCGCGCGCGGCCAAGGTGTGCCGCAGAGTTGATAAATGCATAGCTTGTGCGTCGTGATGTAAACAATCCGTGACAATAAAAGAGGCCATTTGATTGATGGCGCCGCCACTGTTTACCCAGCCGGAGGCCAAAAGTCTCGGCATGAGTGGCTCGCTCACCTCGAGCCAGCCAACGCGGAGTCCAGGCGCTAAAATCTTGGAAAAGGTGCCAAGGCAGAGAAGGTTGCCATCGTTTAAAAAGTGGCTGAAGGACTTGGGGGCAGGCTTTTCGAAATGCAGTAACTGGTAGGCCTCATCGGCGGCAACGATGAAATCATGCTGCCTGCTGAGGCGGGCAATCTCTGCGCGCCGAGCCTCAGCAAGGCATAACCCCGTTGGATTGGCAAAGCTGGCAATGGTGTAAAGCAGGCGCGGTTTATGGGTCTCGATGGCGTTGATGAGCGCGGGCAGCTCAATGCCGTCTGCGTCGCAAGGCAAGCCAATGATTTTGAGCCCTCGGTCTTTGAAAATTTGTAACGCCAAAAAGTAGGTGCTGTCTTCGACGAGCACAACATCGCCAGGCTGGGTAAAGCGCTCGCAGACGAAATCCAGCGCTTGGGAGTTGCCGCCGGTGAGAAAGAGCGACTCGGCGCGCGCATTAGTCTGGCCTTGGCCTTGCAGAAACAAAGCCAGCGCGGCTCTGAAGCTGAGCTCTCCTTGCGGGTCGCCATAGTTGAAAGCATGCTCGGACGCATTGTTAAACGCGCGAGCCGCGGCAGTTTGAAGCATCTCTTTGGGAATCAGATCGATTGAGGGCTGCCCAACCGCAAGATTGATGCGATCGTCATCCCCGGCCCGTTCGAATGTTAAAGGGTCGCTCATGGCGCGGCCTCGACTCGGGCGGGCGGCGTCCAGGGCGCGCGATGACGATGTCCAATCACAAAAACAGTGGCGGCTGCAAATAAGCCAGGCCACAAAGGATCGATCGTAAACACCGCGTCGGTTGTGATGAGTCTCATGCCGTGCCAGCCGAGCACGGTCGTGAGGCCTGCAAGCATGCTCCAAAAAGCCGGATTGGAATCGGTATGGCGCCAGTAAATAGCGGCAATGGTCGGGATCACCAGCGCCGCGCCGTTGACGGTAAAGCCAATCAGCAAAATATCGATCACATCCTGCATCTGCCAGGCCATGAGCCCCGCCATAAGACCAATCAAGGCAGAAGCGGCAATGCTGATTTTAAAAAGCTGTTGTTCTGATGCTGCGGGATTCACAAAGCGCTGATAAACGTCATGGGTGGTGTTGGCCGAGACGGTCAAAATACAGATATCAGCCGTTGACATGACGGCTGCCAACAAGCCCACCAACACCAGCCCCTTCAGACCGGTTGGGAAGAGCTGCTCAATAAATAGCGGTAGCACATTGTCGCCACTGGCAACGTCCGGAAACAGTAACCCGGCCGTCAAGCCGATCCAGGTCGCGGCGCCACCAATGATGATGATCAAGATAACGGCCAGAAACGGACCATTGCGCGCCGCGCTTGGGCTCGCTGCCGCATAACTGCGGGTGAAACTGTCCATGGAGACGATAAAGCTCATACTAATCGAAACCACCAGTGCAATAATCGCAGGCCACCCCCAGGCCCCGAGGTCAAAGCGTTCTGGGGGTAAATTACTCAGCAGGTTGTCGGGTGTGCCACCATTCAAGATCGCAATCGGCAGACCAATCACGACAACGCCTAGGACCAGCAGGATGATCTGCAACCAATCGGTATAGGTGATGGCCAGAAAGCCGCCGATTGCGGTGTAAGCAACCACGATGCTCGTGGCCAGGAGCAAGCTTTGCGCAAATGACCAGCCAAAGATAACTTCGATAATGGTTGCAGACGCTGCAAGCTGACCCGCGGCGAAGGCGATAAAGGATAGGGCCGTTGTGAGGGTGGCAATCAGCCGCGTTCTGCCGTCAAAGCGATCCTCGATCAGGTCTGGATAGGTTAGGTATTGCCCAACATCGCCGAGTCGCTTCACCTTCGCGGCGAAGAACGCCGCGAAAATAAAGCAGCCGATCGCGAGCGCCAGACAATACCAAACTGCGCTGATGCCGAGGTTGTGGGCGCGCCCGGCGCTGCCGATGACGGAGGCGCCCCCGACCCAAGAGGCCATCCAAAGTACCGCAATCGACAGGGTGCCCAGTCGGCGACCGCCAACGTAATAATCCTCGGTATTGCGTTGTTGAAACTGGGCGTAAACGCCAAGGGCGAGCATCATCAGTAGATAGCCCGTAACAATGCTGTAGTCGAGTGTGGTCATGGCGTGCTGGTTGGTTAAGGTCGGATTGAGGATAGCATAGGAATTCAGATGGAATCTGGCCTGGGTCGCGCTTTGGCTCAGCAAGTTCGAAGCGGGTTTTTTGCGCTTTCTTTATAACCCAAGGTTATAGAAAAAGCGCTACGGTCGGGTCCCGCACTGGCTTAGATTGCGGTAAGCTCTCAAGGAGAAGAAAAAAGAGCGCCTGCCAATCTGGCTCGGCAAGGAAGGAGAGGATCGATGAAAAAGTGGCTAGCCGTGGTTTTAACCGTTTTGTTGCCGCAATTTGCGATGGCGGACGAGACGTGTATGTCGCCTTATATGGCAAAA
>JABGWC010000017.1 GCA_018645765.1 Gammaproteobacteria bacterium
ACGCTGGGTTTTGATCCGTCGATCTACAACGTCAACGGTGGTTCGATTTCAATTGGCCATCCCTTCGGCATGACCGGCTCGCGTTTAACCGGTCACATCGTTCGGGAACTCAAGCGTCGTAATAAGAAGTACGGTATCGTCAGCATGTGTATTGGCGGCGGTATGGGCGCGGCAGGTTTGTTTGAAGCCTGCTAATACCCCACCCATGCGCCCTCGATGAAAGGGGCATGTTGACCAAAAAGGCGCTTAACGGCGCCTTTTTTTTGCGCGGCCCAAATTGGGCAATGGACGCCCTGACTGCCCAGGCGCTTTGATAACCCTGTGCCCGCGCCTATACATTGAGCCGAGCGCTTTGCGCACCCCAATTCAAAGACGGCGAGCCGTGCGTTTCGGCTTAGGTAACTCATCTAAAAAGAAGATCGAAGCAACCTTAAACCAGTACGCTCAATAACGCGCCCGATGACACAGTTGGGCGGTCAGGCATCATTTGGAGTTCGCGGGCGCAGAACCTGAAATGAACGCTGAGGAGGCATCCTGCTCAATCAAAGGGAGATTATAACTAAGATCAAGGATAGCTCGCCGCGCGCGTTAGCAGGGCTTAGGCGCGCAACCACAGCGCCTCGGGGAAGTCTTCTCAGCGCTTCATTCCTGCCGGTTTTGACAAAATTTTCGGCTACGGGCCTTTAGGAACACCGTATTAGATTCAGCGCTTAAGGATCGGCGCCCCGGAATACGGGCTCTTACCAACACCGCTTTAAAACTGCGCCAACGCGTCCTTGAGTTGCGCGATAAACGCAATCGGTTGATCTAAAAACAAATGGTGCTGTGCCGCTTTTAAGACCTCGACCTTCAAATTCGGGTTCAGTGCGCGCATATGCTCAGCACTTTTGGCCGAGAAAGAAGCTGAATGCTCGCCATAAATCAGCGTAATCGGGCACTGCAGGCCGGCAAAGTCGGCTTCAAAGTCACCCGTAATCTTCATTCGGCTATTGAGCTCATCATCAAACTTCCACACAAACCCATCATCGATCGCATCAATAGAATGCCGCGCGATGTGGTTAACCAGAAATTCATGCTCGCAGGTTTGAGGCGGTTGAAGCCGAAATCGTGAGCGGGCGACTTCCAGATCCGGATACACCTTGGGTTTGGTCCAACGCTCTGGGCCTTTCGGGCTTTCGTCATCGGGATGCTTCACCCCCGAATCCAGCAGGATCAAGCCTTTGAACCGATCCTTAAACCGCGCCAGCGCCCGGATCGCCATTAAACCGCCGAAGCTGTGCGCCACCACAATCGTGTTGGTACTTAACCCCGCGGCATCAGCGACCTGACACAGCTCTTCGGCATACAAGTCGGCCGAGTATTCGTCTCGATGATCGCTATCTCCCATACCACTGAGGTCAGGCGCCACAACGTGGTAGCGGCTTGCGAAACTCGGCGCAATAAAATCCCACCAATGAGCATGGGCATTATGACCATGAACCAGCATGAGGCCAGGCGCGTCAACGTGACCCCATTGCAGGTAATGCAACTCGACCTCGTCAACACTGATGTAGCCGTCTTCTGGGGTTTGATCAACTGCTTCCCAAAACCAATCGGGGGCATCTGCCATCACGGTCTCCTTGGTGCGCGGCGTTTACAGTGACGCGTAACGCTTCAAATGAAAGTCGGTATTGCCATAGAGTGTTTCTATGGCTGTGAGTCGCTTGAAATAGTGGCCAATGTTCAATTCATTGGTCATACCCATCCCACCATGAAGTTGAACCGCTTGCTGACCCACCATTGTGCCACCCTTGCCCACCTGCACCTTCAACGCTGAGAGCGCCTTGCGGGATGCGTCGTTATACCCTTCTGCAAGCTTCATCGCCGCCATAAACGCCAAGGACTTGGTTTGCTCGTGTTCGATGAACATATCGACCATTCGATGTTGCAGAACCTGGAATTTACCAATGGGTTGCCCAAACTGCTCTCGGGTCTTGCAGTATTCCACCGTGCTCTTGTACAACACTTCCATCGCGCCAACCGCCTCGGCCGCCGCACCCATCATGCCTTGATCAAGCCCGTACTGGAGCAGCGCAAGCCCCTGATCCACGGAACCCAAGACTGCATCTTTCGTAACAGACACTTGGGTTAAGGTAATCTCGGATGCTCTAAACCCATCAATGGTTGGATAATCGCGACGACTCACCCCATCCGCCTTCGCATCGATCATAAATAAGGTGATCCCCTCGGCATCAGTCTGACTGCCTGACGTCCGCGCAGGAACAATCAAAAGATCCGCAAACGGCCCACCCAGGACGACGCCTTTAAAACCATTGATCGAATAACCATCTGCGTGCGCGGTGGCCGTGGTTTTAACGTCATTCACGTTGAACCGTGCTTGGGGCTCTATATACGCCACCGCAGGTAATGATGTGCCGGCAATCAAAGGCTCTAGCCAAGCTTGCTTTTGCTCGGACGTGCCTCCTTTTGCGATGATCATACCGGACTGTAAAACCGCTGAGATATAAGGTTCAACCACCAGCCCCTTGCCAAAGGCTTCCAACAAGATCATGGTTTCAACCGCTGTACCGCCAAAGCCGCCATCTTCCTCTGAAAACGGTAAGCCCAACCAACCCATATCGGCGAACTGCGCCCAAAGCCCTCGACTAAAGCCTTCATCACCCTCAGCAATTTTCTGACGGGCGTCGAAGCCATAATTATTTTGAATAAAACGCTGTACGCTGTCCTCGAGCATGTTTTGCTCATCGGAAAAAGAAAAATCCATATTGCTCTCCATTTATGATTCGCACTGAAACACCAGCTTCTATACGACCCTGATCACAGACTCTGCGCGAAGCCATCATTATCGCTTGTGAACACGGAAATCATCAAGGTACGATGACATCTATTCACCAATAGGAAAAAACCATGGATCAGCCCGTTGTTGCACAAAACGCCCCCTACCCGATCGAAGTCGAAACCGGTAAGTCCTATTTCTGGTGTGCCTGCGGTAAAAGCGGTCAACAGCCGTTTTGCGATGGCTCGCACCAAGGCACCAGTATTTTGCCTGAGAAATTTACCGCAACAGAAAGCAAGAAAGTCTATTTCTGCGGTTGCAAAAAAACGGCGAAATCGCCCTTATGCGATGGTAGCCATAACGCCTAGCCCGACGCCTGCGCGTGTTAGCGCCTTATAGTTTTAGCACCAAGTCAAAACACGCGCCACCCAACTTGCTACGACTGATGGAGAGGGCACCGTCGTAACGGCTGGCGATTTCGCTCACCACTGCCAGCCCAATGCCTTGGCCCGGGGCCCGCGTGTCGAGCCGCGCGCCGCGTTGTAGCACCGCTTCATGGGACGCGTCCGCAATGCCCGGTCCATCGTCTTCAACCCGAAGCAGAATCCCCTGCTCGATTTTTGACACTGTGATTTGAATCGAGCCCGCACAATACTTATAGGCGTTGTCGATCAAATTCCCCCAGGCTTCTTGAATATCGCGCTCGCTCGCGCGCAACGCAAGGCGCTCACCATGCACCTCTGCTTGCACAACCTTGTCTCGATAAACTTTCTGCATCGCGACGTTCAAACGATCCAGCACGACCCTTGCCTGGAGCTGATCTTTCGCCTGGTGCGTACTCGCAATCACCGCCCGCTCAAGCTGATAGGCGATCAGTTCATCCATCTGAGTAATCTGAATTTCGATCTCAGCCCGATGATCTTCGGCCCGCCCCATCGGCGGCGCCATCATCAGCGCGTTGCGGATAATCGACAAGGGGGTCTTTAAGCTGTGCGCTAAGTTCGCAAGCGTCGTCCGATACCGCGCACCTTGTTGGCGCTCATGATCCACTAAACGATTTAACGTTTGCGCCAGTGGCGCAAGCTCCTGGACATAAGGCCCGGACAACGCCCGTTGGTCGCCCTCGGTCATGGCTTCAATATCCCGAGTGAAGACCACAAGCGGTTTCAAGCCCCAGCGCATCACGACAAACTGTAGCGTCATCAGCAGACCAATAATGCCCGCAAGCCAACCCCATAGCCTGGCTCGGAAACCTTCGACCTCAGCCTCAAGCAAAGCGCTCTGCTCCATCACAACATAATCATAAAACCCCGTATGACGCTCCCCGAGCCACTGTACTCGATAGGCCAAATATTGTAGATCGCCAGACCCGTCGGAGATCAGCCCGGCGCGCGGAACGCCGGTCGCCACGGTCTCGCCGAGGGCTGTCACCAATTCAGACGGCAAGGCTTGATCCATTGCGGACTGGCTACGCCAAACCAGCGCCCCCCGGTCATCCAGCACAAGACCAAAGCGACCCGATCCAAGCTGATTCATTAAGGGATCCGTTAAGGCCGGCGGCAGCAACACTGTCATGTTGTTGTCTTCTGTGACCGACAACAGGCCGTAAACCTGTTGCAGCAATCGTCCATTCAGTGCCGCCAGGGCACTGCTCCGAAACGCATTTTCAAGCACGAGTCCCATGGTGCCCAGAAAGGCAATCAGCAAGACGGTTGCCGAAATCATCAAGCGTCCTCGTAAAGACCCCATTAAACCGGTCAACTGACGCAATGCTGCATGAGGCGGTAGCCTTGCCCGCGGTGGGTTTCGATCTGCAATTCGCTGGTTTCAGCCGCCAGTTTTCGCCTGAGCCGACCCACAAAAACCTCGATAACATTACTATCTCGGTCCAAGTCTTCTTGGTAGAGGTGATCGGATAATTCGTTTTTAGAGACGATTTGACTTGGCCGCCTGAGAAACAACGTTAACAATCCGTACTCATAGGCGGTGAGCGACAAGGCGACGTCCCCCACATAAACTGATTTCGCCTTCACATCCACGGTTAAGGGCCCCAGCGATAACGAGGTCTGCAGCGCACCATCTGCTCGCCGCGAGAGCGCGCCAAGGCGCGCCACGAGCTCTTCAATATGAAAGGGTTTTACCAGATAATCATCGGCGCCGGCTTCGAGGCCCTCGACTTTGTCGTGCCAGTCGCCTCTTGCGGTTAAAATCAAAATCGGTTGGTCTAGGCCCGAGGCTCGCAGCGTTTTCACGAGATCTAAGCCGGGGAGCTTTGGCAGACCCAGATCGATCACCGCGAGATCAAAGCTTTGACTCAAGCCAAAATCGAGGGCCGCGGCGCCATCCCCGAAACTCTCAACCACAAACTGCCGCGCGGTTAAAAGGTCAATGAGTTGACCTCGCAGCGAATCATCGTCTTCAGCCAGCAGGACCCGTTGCACCATAGCGGCCTCCTATTGCGTTAGTGCGCCGGATTCTGCGTCGACGTTCACAAACGCCACCACACCCTCATCCGACAAGGTCTTAACCCGATAGAGTGTTTTGTTTCGGCGCTGGATCAGTTTAATGCCCAAAATTCGCCGGTCCTGAAATCGCTCTTTGACCCGGCGCGCCGCAGACTGATTATCAATCGCCGGGCCCCGAGCGCGAACCCCAGAACTGTAACTTTTAAGCGCTGGCAAGCTGCTGATCGGCTTGCCCGAGTTGCGAGGGCGTTCACCCGGCTTCGGTGCAGCATCCAGTCCTGAGCCCCAGGTCAGCAGACTCACCATCACAACCCACTTGATCGATCCTTTCAAAACACCATCCTTTTACGGCCGTGCTCAAGCTTAACCTATCGGCGTGTGCGACACTCTCAACCGCACCTGCGCGCCGGGATCTGAGCCCATGCGAACGTTATAAACCTGGCCATTATACTCATAGGCGACATCGTAACCGAGCAACCGCTCCTCAATCCGAGCCGTGTGATGTGTCTCACAGACCTCGCGGTCTTGATATCGCGGCTGACCGTGACGATTCTTTGCCATCGCATTACCCACGGTTGCGCCCAATACAGAACCCAGTACCGCACCGACTTGTTTATTGCGCTTTTTATGACCGACCGCATGACCAATCGCGCCGCCGACCACCCCACCGACAACCAAGCCGACGCCATGATCCCTGTTTCGACGAACCGCCACGCGTTCAACCCAACAGGCCTGGGATGGGGTTTGGATTGAGACCTGCTCAAACACCGGTACAGCGCTCAATACGACCGCTTCCTCAAATGCCACGGAGCTCGCGAGCGCCATTGGGGCAAGGCTGGATAACAAAAACATCGTTGCGATTTTCATAGTAGGTCCTCCTGTTAGACTGCAAGGACTTTAAAATGATGGAGATGAACTGAAGCTGAATTCAAGGTCACCCTGAACCGCGGCAATCGAATGATCCGGATCTAACGTGATCACAAGATCCGCTCGACCCGGCGCATCCAGCAGCATCCACTGAGTAATGCGCTGATAATAGCCAATGAACGCCTCGATCTCTGACCGGGTCATGGCGCTGGGCCCTTGATTAAAGCGCGCCTCCTGCTCTGCCCGCCAATCTAAAATGGCGTCGAAATTAGGCGCCTTGAAATAAACCCAATAATCCACGGTGAACAGCTGCTGATAGGCCTGCCCAGCGAGGTATTCGTTCACGCCGCGCCGCCACAGGCCCTGCGGATCCTGCTCGGCCTCTAAA
The DNA here is from genome assembly GCA_018645765.1 of Gammaproteobacteria bacterium. Lineage (GTDB taxonomy): Bacteria > Pseudomonadota > Gammaproteobacteria > Pseudomonadales > Azotimanducaceae > UBA9926. The sequence continues at coordinate 6,497 of JABGWC010000017.1, forward strand.
GCATTAACCGGCGTTACCAAACCCTGGACTGGCTCAGGCCTTGCCCCGAAACACCAGCCTTCAAGCAAGACCGTCTCGCAGCCTGCGGGAATTGTCATGGTGCCAGCACGATCATCAAGCCCTTTATCGAATACCGGTACCTGCGCCGCTCGGCCCGCGCACAACGCTATTTTCGCTTGCAGCATGAGATCAATATCGTGGGTGCCAGGCACACCGCGCACTTGAAACATTGGGTGTTCGGTCATCATTTGGGTCCGCGCCGAGCGCGTCTTGTAGAAATCATCCAGCGACAGACTCGCAACTGTTAATCCGTGCGTCTGCTCAAGCACCGCCTTCAAAACCCTGACCAAGGTCGACTTACCACTGCCTTGACTACCAGAGAAGCCAATGGTTTTGTTTCGCCCTAGGGCCACCTTGGCCACCAGGGTCTTGAGCATTGCATGGTAGGCTGGATCGCTAATCTGGGCCTGCGCCAACTGCTCGACAATCACGGTATCAACCGAGGGCTTCATAATGGTGCCTGCCTCCTACCTGATGGTTCGTGCATTGTATTACGGATGCACTCACGGCTTAAGCATCCCGACTGGCGGGTTGCGTGTGCGCTTTAGGCCGCTATCCAGATCGCAGCTAATTCAAGCCCGATCAAAACCCGCTTACCGTTACCGCCTTAGCTTTACTGACCTAGCTCGACCGACCTAGCTTTACCAACCTAGCTTTACCAACCTAGTTTTACCACCTAAGCTTAACCCGCTGTATTTGGATCCCATCGAAACGGCGGCAAGGCCGCAATGAGTTTTCGGCCATAGGCCTTGGTGGTGAGTCGAGCGTCGAGAATCGTAACAATCCCTGAATCCTGCTCGGTTCGAAGCAACCGCCCCGCGGCCTGAGTCAACCGTAAGGCCGCATGAGGCAACATCAACTCATAAAAGGCATTGCCTCCTCTGGCTTCAACCCATTCCTGCTGTGTCGCCCCAACCGGGTCATCGGGAACACTAAAGGGGATCTTGGCAATGATCACCTGTTGGCAATAATCCCCTGGCAAGTCGACCCCTTCGGCGAAGCTTGCCAGCCCCATTAAGTAGCTTCGTTGTCCTGCGTCAACTCGGTCGCGATGTTGGTTCAGTAATTCCGCTTTACTGATTTCACCCTGAAGCAAGCAATCCCCCCGCAGATCGGCTGGCAAGGCATCGATCACCGTAAAAAATTGGCGCCAAGAGGTGAACAATACCAATGCACTTTGAAACTCGGTTAAAAGCCCTGGCATCAAACTCGCAATTTCCTCGGTATGCGCAGTTGGATCCGACGGGTTTTGCTGCATTTTCGGCACTCGGAGCCGACCTTGCTGGGCATAATCAAACGGGCTGGGCACAATCAAACCCACCACGTCCTCCGGCAAGCCCAGATCGGCGGCAACCAATTCGAAATCTTGGCCGACGGCAAGGGTTGCTGAAGTGAGCACCGCGCCTGCACAGCGCGTCCAAAGTTTTTCATACAACAAATCATCGACTTGAATCGGCGTGCAGTGCACCAACAGATCGTCGGACCTAAAGTCCAACCATCGCGCAGAGGGTGATGCCGCCGGGTCTTGCTGCTGACCAAACAATTGCAGCAACCGTTGCGCGGCAACAAACCGGCTTGAAAAGCCGCCCAATACGGGAATCAAACCTTCTAGCGCCAATCGCTCTTTTAGGGTGGCGCCGCTGACCGATTGCTCTAGAGTCCGGCGCCAATCCTGAACCGCGCGATCCAATTGTCCCAAGAGGCTCGCCAAGTAGTGACATTCCGTCTGTAAACTCGGATCGATTTCGCCACCGGCAAAGCGGTACCGTCCGACATCACCTTGGTGGGTTGCATCCGCTTCGAACCCCGCCAGATGTTGCATAAGTTGATCAAAACAAATGAGCGCCTCGGCAATCACCACTGCAAAGCCCGGTTTGCCCGACAAAATTTGTGAGACCTCAGTTAGTTCGGCAGCAGCCAGATCCTGTTCAAGCTGATCCAGCAAGGTCGCGCCGGCCTCCAACACGCTGCGGGTTGTCGAGCGACCTAAAAACCCTGCCCATTGCGATCGCGCCTTCTCAACCAAATGATGAGCTTCATCGAACACATACACGCTGGACTCTGGCGGTGGCAGAATCTGGCTTTCTTCAGAGGCCAAATCGGCCAACAGCAAATCGTGGTTGGTTATGATCACATCGACCTGATCTAAGCCTTCTCGCGCTCTGAAAAAAGCGCACTGGCTGAAAAAACTGCATTGTCGATTCGTGCACTGACTCCGATCGGTACTGACGCTGCGCCAAATCTGATCTTCAACGACGACCGCTAACGAGTCGCGATCGCCATCCCAAGTGCCGTTGCCGTAACTGTCTAACAACAACGACAAGACTTGTGCTTGATTGGGCGTGTTAACCAACAATTCATCTGGAAAGAAGTCTGACGTTTTAGAGGATTGGCCCCGACCCTCCAAACTGGCATCCAGTTTTGATAGGCAAAGATATCGGCGCCGGCCTTTGGCGAGCGAGAAAGTAAAGTTCATCCCCGCCTTGGCCTGTATGTCGGGTAAATCGCGCAGTACCAATTGCTCCTGAAGGGCAATGGTGGCCGTTGAGATGATCAAGGTTTTGTCTTTGGCCGCAGCGATCAAGGCGCCGGTTAAGGCATAGGCCACCGTTTTGCCGGTACCCGTGCCCGCTTGCACCAGCGCAATGGGCGATGTGTCGATTCCGGCGGTGTCCCCGGCTAACCGTCTTGCGACCTCTGCAATCATCAATCTCTGGCCATATCGGGGGCGGAATTGCTTTGCCGATAAGAAAGAGGAATAGTAGCCTTGAATTTCGTCACGAAGAGATTGTTCAATCATGATCACCGCAGCTCAAGGTAAGGGTTATTTCAGGAAGCGTGGGTTCATCGAACCCCTTCCGCGACGTTGGAGCGCCTGCGTTGCCATCATACTCGGTGTCACCCTCGGATTTAAAGCGAGCGCGGCATTACCGCTGGAGCAACTCTCCTTGCCCGCGGGCTTCCAAATCAGCATTTACGCAGAGGTCGAGAATCCCAGACAACTGGCTTTGGATGACCAAGGCGTACTCTATGCGGGTAGTCGTCGCGCTGGACGGGTTCATGCCATTTGGGATCAAGACCAGGACGGGTTTGCGGAGACGGTTAAGGTCATTGCCTCGGACCTCACCATGCCCTCTGGGATTGCGATCAAAGACAACCAGCTCTACATTGCAGCCGTCGATACGATCTATCAAACTGGCCCGCTTGATGAGGTGCTTCTAAAGCCGGTAACGCTGCGCCCCGTTTTCACCCAGCTCCCCAAAGACAAACACCATGGTTGGAAATTCATCGATTTCGGACCGGATGGCTTGCTATACATTCCGGTCGGGGCGCCGTGCAACATCTGTCTGCCCGACAATCCCGTTTATGCCTCGATTCAAACCTTGGACCTTTCAGTCACACCCAAATTACTCAAAGCGTTTGCCCACGGTGTGCGAAACTCGGTGGGTTTTACTTGGCACCCTGAAACCCAAGCGCTTTGGTTTACCGACAATGGCCGGGACCACTTGGGCGATGACAGCCCAGCGTGTGAACTCAACATCGCAAGCACACGCGGCCTGCATTTTGGCTACCCCTATCGCCACGGCCTGGATGTGATAGATCCAGAGTTTGGCGCCCGAACGCCGGACCGAGTCTTCACGCCACCCGCGCTCGCGCTCGGGCCCCACGTTGCTCCCTTAGGGGTTGCCTTTGCCACGGGCGCTCAGTTCCCCGCCCCGTATCAAAACCAACTCTTTATTGCCGAGCATGGTAGCTGGAACCGCACAGCGGACGCGGGACACACCGGCCACCGTATCACTATTGCACGGGGCCAAACCGATGACTTGCGGGCAGAGACCTTCATAGAAGGTTGGCTGCAAAACAATCAAGCCTGGGGCCGCCCGGCCGATTTGCTTTTTCATCCAGATGGCAGTCTGCTGATTGCCGATGACCTGGCCAACGTCATTTATCGCGTCACCTTTGACGAGAAGGTTGCCGCCACAGGCCAAGCGCTACTGACGCCTGCGTCGTGAGTTTAGGGTCGCAGGACCTTCCATCGACCCAAAGGCCTGCCAAGACCTTCCTCGCCTTGCCGACCACCGAGCGACTGTTTCAGCTGATCCTTGCGGTGTACTTCTTGGTCTGCGCGCACTATACCTTTCCGAATTTTGGTGGATACGGCCTCACGTTGCCCGCCAATTATGTGGCTTGGATGATGATGTCGATCCTGATTGGCCTTGGGCTCTGGCAGTGGGCGCGCGCGCGAACCCTCATGGTGACCCCCCAACTGATCTTGTTTTGGCTGGGCGGCCTGATGTTAACCCTGCCTTTGCTCGCACCCAATATTGAGGATTTGTCACTTGCTGGCCCCAGAGTGACTGCCCTCATCGCGGGGTTGTTGTTATACACCGCAATCCTGCAATTTCGAGTCACCAGCGCGATTTGGCAGCAACTGCTCCCGCTCATTTTGGCAGCGGTGGTTCTTCAGAGTGTGATCGGCCTTGTGCAATATTGTGTTCTTGAGCCAGGCAATCTGATGGGCTATAACACAGCCCAAAACCGTCCTAACGGCATCTTCCAGCAGGTCAATGTGATGGCCAGTTTCGTGGCCACGGGGCTTGCGATCAGCTTGTTTTTAGGACTGATGCCCCAAGAGAAGCCAGTATCGCGCTCAGTTCTGGCATTGCGCCTCGTGATGGCGTTTTCAGGCCCCTTGTTACTCGTTGTGATTCAATCCCGAACCGGCCAATTGGCGGGGTTGGCGGTGCTGCTTTTGAGCTTGCCCCTGATCTTGAAGACTCAAGCGCTGTCGAAACCTTTTAACCAAGCCTGGTTGGGATTGGCAATCCTTGGGCTGATTACAGGCCTTATCGCCCTCAATAGCTTGGATAGCGTGAAGCGCGGCGCCGATA
>JABGWC010000240.1 GCA_018645765.1 Gammaproteobacteria bacterium
AACGCTGGGCATCAGCGTTTAGGGTTTTTGGTTTTTGGTTTTTGGTTTTTGGTTTTTGGTTTTTGGTTTTTGGTTTTTGGTTTTTCCAGAAATGGGTTTGAACGGTTGAGCCAGGCAGTTTGTTGCTTTAGGGCGCAGCCCTTTTTGACGCACCAAAAGACTTTAAGAATTGACCTTCGGGGATTATGAGATAAGGGCTTTTTTGCGCTAAGGTCCGACAACGGAACCTGAGAGCAGGCCATTTTTTTTCAGGCGCAGCTCCGAGACCAAGCTCGACCAGGATTGAACCGAGAATACCCAGACCTTGTGACAATAACTAAAAGGAACGCCGCGATGAACAAAATTGACGGATTACATCACCTCGCCATTTGTACCGCCGACATGAAAGCTCAGATCGCATTTTTTACCGACAAGCTCGGCATGGAACTGGTCGCGCTGTATTGGATGCATGGCGTTGAAAACACCTGGCACGGCTTCTTAAGATTGAACGATGAGAGCGCCATTGCTTTTGTCAGCAACCCTGATATGAAAACCATTCCGGCAACCATCGGTCAAACCCACGCCGGTAATGCCGGCGCCAATGCTGCGCCCGGCACCATGCAGCATGTTGCGCTCAGAGTCGATTGCCATGAAACACTCCTTGCTATGCGGGACCGGCTCCGGGATAAAGGGGTGCCGGTTATGGGTCCCGTCGACCATGGCTTTTGCGCCTCGATTTATTTTGCCGGACCCGAGAACTTGGCACTCGAGCTCTCTTATTCAAAAACGGCTCTAGATCAAAATGCTTGGATCGACCCGGAAGTGGTTGCCCTAGCCGGTATTACGTCGGATGAGCTGACGCAGTACAAAGCGCCCACGACCTTTCAGGATCAGGCCGGCGCAGTCGCCCAGCCCGTGCTGAGTGAAACCGAGGGGCCGCACCTAACCAACTATCCGCCAGGCGCTTATGAAGCCATCATGGGGATACCCGATGAGCGCATCTGGCAATTGGTTGACCATGAGCCACCAGTGAAGATCAGTTAACCTGGCGCATTACCAAGCGTAGGCTTCGGGCGCAGGACCCATCGGCGGAAAGATCTCGTCGAGCCTTGCGAGCTGTGCCACATCCAATTTTAGGCTGCCCGCTGTCAGCGCTTGCTCGAGTTGCGTGACAGAGGACGGCCCAATAATCACAGAAGCAACCGCAGGCTGATGCAACAACCAAGCAAGCGCAACGGTGCTGGGATCCGTATCCTGTTCCGCACAAAACGCTTCAAACACCTCAAGCTGTTCCAGATGCAATACTCGAGTTGCCTCAAGCTGGTGCCGACGACCCGCAGTCGAGCTCGGTCCTGCCAGCAAACCACCGGCCAAAGGGCTCCAAGGCAAAAGCCCAACCCCATAGCCTTGGCAAGCCGGAATGACTTCTAGCTCGGCATGGCGGGTGAAAAGGTTATACAGCCCCTGCTCTGACACGAGACCAAGCTGCTGCTGGGAACCCCGCCGCTCATTAGTCTGGGCAATTCCCCAGCCCGGAAAATTACTCGATCCCACGTAAATAATTTTACCTTGCGTGATTAAACGATCCATCGCTTGCCAGATTTCGTCCAACGGCGCGGCGCGATCGATATGGTGCATTTGATACAAATCAATGGTTTCAACGCCCAACCGCTTAAGACTGGCCTCACACGCAGACACGATATGACGGGCCGAAAGACCGCGATTGTTCACTTCATCCGACATCGGCTCATAAACTTTAGACGCGAGAACCAAACCCTCACGACGACTTGGATCCTCTGCCAGCCACCTTCCAAGAAGCGATTCCGTCGCGCCAACGCCCAAGTGACCACCATATTGATCCGCCGTATCGATAAAATTAATTCCACTTGAGACGGCGTGGTTCAACATTAAAAAGGCTTCTGCCTCGGGCGTTCTCGGGCCCAAGTTCATGGTACCCAAAGTCAGCTCACTGACCTTTAGGGCTGAGCGCCCAAGACTTCGATACTGCATTAACTTCCCCTTTTATGGCGCGCGCAACGTGGCACCGGTAACTAAATCGTGGCCTTTTTCGGCCACACAGAACCGCGTTAATTGTCGAGCGCGGGCCGGTAATAATTGATGATCGGCATAAGCAATGCCCGGCACGACGGGTTCTCGAAACCACGGCGCATAAAACTCCAGATTCGGGATAGATCGTACCTCATCGGATAAGTTCGGCGTGCCCCCATGCCAGGCCCTCACATCTCGGACCATAATACTGCCAGCCGGCGCTGGACAAACTGTACTCAGGCGCATCCATTCTGGCTCTGCTTTTAAACCTGGGATCTGCTCGCGCGACCTTTGGGTGCCTGGGATTTGTCTTGTCGGACCGTTGAGCGCGTGAATGTCTTGAGGCAAAAAATTAACGCAGACATACGGACACGGCAGGGCACGAATACTGACACTGCCCCTTGGGTCCTGAAACGCACTAAAGGGCGTTTTATCTGGCGCCTCCCAGTCACGAACATCCGTGTGAAGCCGCTGATAGTCGACGGCACCTGGCAGGCAAAAGTCGCCGCTGGCGCTTCTCAAGGCATAGTCTGGATTGCCAAAGATTGCGTCCAACAACTGGATCACAGGTTCTACCGACAACAGCATCTGCCAGGCAGGGCGATGCAACTGACTACGCGTTAGACTCGAGCCGCCAAAGGAATAACGTTTGGCGCCGCGATTCCCCGAGCCTTCTGGGTCGAGCGCCGTAATCTCTGCCACTGCGTCGGCGACACCCGATTGCAGCAAGGCTAATTCATCCGTTGCCAACACGTCTTCTATGACGACAAAACCATCTCGATCAAACAGCCCAACCGCGCGGTCGATCTCTGATGGCTTCAGAATTTCTAGGCCTTGAATGCCAGAATTTGCTAGCAGATGGGATTTCAGCGCCGCTGACCCTTTCTCAATGGGCATCGCTGCACCCCTTATCACGTTAGTTAATCATCACGGCGTCGCATTAGAGAGAATCAACCTCAGACTGGTGATTCACGCCGTGTAATTGTTAGATTGACATTAACACATAACGTCAAAGGTCCCCATCTGACCGCTTCTTAAAAAAGTTTTTTGCGCAAGTTTAACCATCCGTTTGTTGTCCGCGCTCGAAAACCGCGGCAGCTCCAGGCCTCGCCGATTTCGATCCCAGGCACTGGCTCGAATCAGCGCAGTCGCTGCCTGAGCACCGATACACAAGGTTATTATTTCGGTTTTGGCTAAGTCTTGATTTTAGATTCGGATATCAGTTGGTCAGGTCAGAAAAACGCAGGTCGGACAACTCACATCCGCCACCTCAGCGTCGGCCTCAAACTGATATTGCGGCGTCTCAAATCGCGGCAATCTAAAATCACTGCCGTCCCCGGCGGCACCCGGCGCCGCGGGTTGCATCACCGCATCCTTCCAACTGTGGTCGGCCAACCACTCATAGGGCAGGGTTTTAATGTCGCCCGATTGCGTGATGTCCTCAAATCCCTTTAGCGCCTCGGTCATCATGGCGGCCTGCTCATCTAGCGCATGCGGTCGGCCGCTGGTATGACCCAATGGAAAGTCAACAAAACTCGCACGCGGTGGCCGCGCCGCACGGGTAATCGAGTAAGCACTCGACAGGCACAAGGTCGGAATCCCTAAGGCTTCAATTTCACGCGCGATCAGTCCCACGGACTGATGACAAACCGGTCAGGCCGGAACGAGTAACACCACATCGGGTTGGTCAGACAACATACGCTCAGCCAATGCCGGCGCCAGGACATCTTTTACTTTGCGAGCCGAATAAATGCCGCCCATAAAGGTGTAGGCGCGCTCGGCAAGCGCGCCAAGAAAGCCCGAGGCCACTAATTCCTTTAAGGGCTCAACCGGAAACACGACGTTCGGATCCTCGCGGACTGGTGCTAAATCATAAGCAAAGTGGCTGGCCCGTAGGTCCGCGGCAGGCCCAAGAACGTTAATTTCACGATAGCTCAGATCATCTTTGTAGTGGAACGCGACCTGTCCCCGGGTATACAGCCCGCCCGACGCTATCAACGACAATTTGGCTTCAGACAACGGTTTTTTTAAAGGCGCCAAGGGTACTGCGGTATCGCTATAAACCCATTGATAGCTGGGATAGCCCAAGGCCTCGTACTGTTTTTGGGTGCGCTCGATATAATCAATGGGGGGTTGCTTAACCATCGCGTATCCTCTTCCTAACCAGGCAAAACGTTAACAGGTCCTTGCCGCTAAGGTCTAGCAAACTTGCGCCGGCAACATTCGCCCGAGGCGCCTGCGCTACCACCAAGTGGTATACAGCGCGATGAGAATCAAACTCACAATCAATGCCGATAGATTAAATGCTCGGGTCGTGCCGAATTCGATTTCAGACAGGTCGATGGCGCCTGCTTGCTTTTCGCCGCCTTGCCACAAGCTGACCACGACAGCGAGTAACCCGCACAGCACAAACACCAGCCCAACTCGGTCAATAAACGGTAGTTCTGGCCAAACCATTTTGAAGGCAAACGATAGCAGTGCCGAGCCCACTGCCGCCGTCAGCGCCGCACTCGCCGTGGCGCGCGGCCAAAAAATGCCCAGTAAGAAAATCACGACAATCCCTGGGGTAAAAAATCCGGTGAATTCCTGAATATATTGAAAGGCCTGATCGAAATTGCCCAATAGGGGTCGGGCGCAAACCATCGCCAACAGCATTGCCCCGAGTGCCGCACCACGCCCCACCCGGACCAAATGGCGCTCTGGCTTTTGCGTTGAAAACCGCGCATACAAATCTAGGGTGAAGATGGTGGCAATGCTATTAATCATTGAGGCGAGAGACGACACGATCGCCGCCAACAGGGCCGCGAAGACCAAGCCCTTCAGGCCAACCGGGAGTAACGTCAACGCCAAAGGATAGGCCTGGTCGGGCGCATCAAGACTGGGCTCAAGCACAAACATCGCGATGCCCGGCAGCACCACAATCACGGGCATCAACAATTTCAGAAAAGCGGCAAAGGCCATACCTTTTTGCGCGGCCTGCAGACTATCGGCCGCCAGTGCGCGCTGAATAATGTATTGATTAAAACCCCAGTAGGACACATTCATGACCCACATCCCACCCAGCAAGACCGACAGGCCGGGCAAACTGATGTAGTGGGGATGGTCCGGCGCTAATATCATGTCAAATTTTTCAGGCGCAGCATCGAGCAGCGCGGCAAACCCTTGCCAAGGTCCAGCACCCAGCGCAATCTCATTGAGCAAGATCCACGAGATGAGCAGCCCACCGGCAATCAACAGCACCACCTGGAGCAGATCGGTAAAGGCAACCGCTTTGAGCCCGCCATTCAAAGAGTATAAAAGTGCAAAGACCCCAATCAAACCGAGCCCGGTATTCAAAGCCAATCCCGTCACCGTATGAATGGTGAGCGCCCCCAGCCACAGAAT
>JABGWC010000016.1 GCA_018645765.1 Gammaproteobacteria bacterium
AATTAGAAAACGTTAATTTCTTTCGCAAATTGTACTGATTAACCACGTCCTTAAACAGAACTACGCTTGCGAACTGGCCCGGTTTTTTCTACGCGCAGCACAACCTTGTCTAGTGTAGGATCGAGTCATCACTGAGTCAGGATAGCCTGTATGCAACAGCCTCTAAAACCCTTTACGCTTGCGGCCTACTCAGGCGTTGCCCTCCCCATGGCCGCCATGGGAATGCCCATTGCTGTTTACCTACCTCGATTTTACAGCGAAGGCCTGGGGCTTTCCTTAATCACGGTCGGACTGATCTTCACGCTCGCCAGAGTCTGGGATGTCGTGACCGACCCGGCCATGGGCTATCTCATTGATCGCTTTGAAACCCGCTGGGGGCGAAGAAAACACTGGATTGCCTTGGCGGTACCGATCCTTGTGGTATCGGTGTATCAGGTTTTCATCCCATCACCAGAAGACGTCAGTGGTGGCTACCTTCTTTTTTGGCTCATTATGCTTTATGTCGGTTACACCATGATGGCCATCTCGCATCAATCCTGGGGTGCAGAATTAGCCGACAGCTATGACGAGCGAACGCGACTCTTTGGCTGGCGCGAAATCTTTGTGATTGGCGGGATGACCATCGTCCTGGCACTGCCTGCTCTATTGGAATCGACCGGTGTCGACGATCAACAATCTAAAGTCGCCAGCATGGGATGGTTTTGTATCATTTTGTTTCCACTGCTGGCTTTGCCAACCCTCACTTTCGTCCCCGACAAACGCTCTAGTGGCCGGAGCGCCCTGTCGATTAAGGCGCAATTCTCATTACTCATGTCGAACCAACTGATGTGGCGACTCCTGGCTGCGGACTTTTTAGCAGGCTTTGGCACCGCGGTGAGTGGTGCACTTTATATTTTTGTTGCCAGCAAGTATTTCGAACTACCGGGACATGCCAGCCTCGCGCTCCTGCTGTATTTCGTCGCAAGTTTTTTGGCAATGCCATTGTGGATGAAGCTCGCGTTCAAACTCGGTAAAGCTCAAGCACTCACCATTGCTCTTGGATATGGGGCCTTGATTAACCTCATCCTGATTCCCCTCGCAGAACCCGGCAATGCCGTTGTACTCTGGGCTTTTACGTTATCCTTTGGTGTGGCCTTTGGTGCGGCCCCAACCTTGCTCAGAACAATGATGGCAGACCTAACCGATCTTGATGAGCTTGACTCCGGCGAAAAACGAGCCGGACTCTTCTTCGCGATGCTTACAACGACCAACAAGCTGGGTGCGGCGGTCGCTGTGGGTTTGTCCTTTACCATCCTCGAAGCCGTATTCGCTTTTCAACCAGGCGCCGAAAACTCCGAGGCGGCGTTGCAGGGATTATTATGGACCTATGCCGTCGGCACCGCCGCAGGCCTCCTGCTTGCCGTACTGCCGGTCATTCACTACCCGCTCAATCGAGATCAACATCAAAAAATAAGAGATCAACTTGACGCGCGCGCCTGACTTCAGGGCGCGCCTCACTCAATCTAATTCTTGTGAGCGCTCGTAAAACCAACCAAATCTTGGGATGAAGGACCATGGCCGACACCTTACACAATGCAGAGCTTTACTATGATGGGCACTGCCCCTTATGCTCAATCGAAATGCGCCACCTTGAGCAACACAAACGAGATTCTTTAACCCTCACCGATATCCATCAGGCCGCCCATTTAAATCAAAAAACTAAGCGCGACTTCCTTACCCGTTTACATCTGCGAAAACCTGATGGCGAGATGCTGAGCGGGCTCGATGCGAGCGTTTACGCGTGGCAGCAAACTCGATTTGGCTTTCTCTGGTCTTGGCTACGTTGGCCGCTCGTAAAACCACTCGCTGATGTTGTCTATGACAAGTGGGCAAAACGTCGCTTTGACCGCCTTTATTCATGAAACAAGCCGTCATCATTGGTGCCAGTGGCGGGCTTGGCGGCGCGCTCGCCCATCTGCTCCTCAGCCGTGGGGGTTGGCAGGTCCTGGGAACCCATCATCAGACAGAGCCGCTTTGGCAACATGCCTTAATGACTTGGCGAGCACTGGATGTCCGCGTGGAAACCGAAATCGCGGCCTTGATGACCCAGGTGCCTAAAATTGATCTCTTGATCAACACGACAGGCATTTTAACCAGCCCGCATCACGGTCCCGAGAAAAGCATTCGACACTTTAATGCTGAGCACATGATGCTGTCCTTTGAAATCAACACCGCGCCCATTTTAAACCTGGCCAAGCATGCCCAAGCAGCACTCAAAGCCAGCCACCAACCGATCATCGTCGCGCTTTCGGCCCGCGTGGGCTCAATTGCTGACAACGATTTGGGCGGATGGTACAGCTACCGATCCGCGAAAGCGGCACTCAATATGGCGGTTAAGACCCTTGCGATTGAGTGGCAACGAAGTCTACCGATGGCAACTCTCATTGCGTATCATCCCGGTACTGTCAGAACCGCGTTGTCGGCACCGTTTTTAAAATCCGATTCGGCCAAGATCACGCTCAGCCCAGAGGATGCCGCCGAGCACTGCCTTCAACTGCTCGATACCCTCACGCCGACCCATACTGGATCCTTTTGGGACTGGCGAGGGCAAAACATTCCTTGGTAATTTATTCGATATTTGCAACAAAGCAGTTAGCAAATCGCTCGCGCAGCCTTAAACGATTTTCCGCGTCGAGCGCTTCTGCGCACCCGGTTAGACTTTTAAGTTGACGCATCGCCGGGTGAATCGCCCATCAGGCATTGGATTTTTATCTGATCGCCCCGACCCCACAAGGCGATCGACCGGAAAAAGGAACAAGGCATGAAAGGCATCGTTATGAATATTTTGGCCGAGATGGTGGAAACACAGCTCGGTTTAGAAGAATGGAATACCGTGCTTGACGAAGCCGATGAAAGCGGCATCTATACCGCAACCGCAATTTACGACGATGAGCGGCTGCTCAATCTCGTCGGCATTCTCAGTCAACGCAATAACATCCCTGCCAGTGACCTTGTCTTTGCTTTCGGCCAATTCATGTTTCCCGCTTTCTACAACCGTTACCCTCAGCTCATCGATGACCATGCCAATATGCTGAACTTCTTAGAATCGTTAGACAGCGTGATCCACGTTGAGGTCGTTAAACTCCATCCTGGCGCGATTACGCCCGGATTCAAGCCCGACCGACGCAGCGTTGATCAATTGTTTTTGAAGTACGAATCGGATCGAAAACTCTGTCGGCTGGCGGAAGGACTGATCGACGGGGCGGCATTACACTTTGGTCATGATTACACGATCGTTCACGAGCCCTGCGCCCATCACGGCTCAGACCACTGTGGGCTTTTAGTTAGCTTGGCCTAACCGATGACAGATAATCCTTATGAAAAGGCCTACCAACGGGAAAAATCTGCCC
>JABGWC010000015.1 GCA_018645765.1 Gammaproteobacteria bacterium
CCTTTATCAGCAAGTCTCAAAGAAGCCGAAGCTGGCGCAAGAAGCGTTGCGAGCCTTCGTCGAGACGGATCAGGCGTTCGAGTCACCGCTTAACGAGCGCGCGCACCAGGTGCTTTTGGGTACCGATGCCTTTGTTGATCGAATGCAGCGTTTATTGCTCAATTCTGCTAAGGCGAAACAGGCGCCTAAATTAGGAGGTCGCCGTAAATCGCTGCGGGTTCTATTCCGGGGCATGCACCAGATGAGTCGTGCAGAACGCAACCAACGAATCACGCTCGCGCATTTAGAATACAACTACACCTTGGCCGAAATTGGTCAACATTTAGGGCTGCATTACACGACGGTCAGCAAGGTGGTCAACGCGAGCGAAAAAGCACTCTAGGTTCGTCAAGCGGCATCGCGTTCTTGGTATGAGATAAGAATCAATCCCCAGCGTTGTAGTTCAATTCGATACTCGATATGATCCAGCAGTTCCGGCGATCTTGATGAGATAACGCGTCTGTGATCATCGCCCGATGGCGAACAGTAGTATTCGAAAGACCGAGTGATTACACTCTTAACAACAGAGAAATAAGGAGACCAATGTGCGCAGACGTAGAGCGATCATCGGCGAAGAAACCGAAGAGATAGATTTAACCCCGATGCTTGACGTCGTGTTCATTATGTTGATCTTTTTTATTGTGACGGCAACGTTCGTGAAAGAGATCGGAATTGATGTGAACAGCCCAGACAAAAATCAAAACGTAAAAGATGCAGATAAGCAAAGCATCGTGGTGCAAATCACCAATCGCGACAGAATCCGGATCCGAGGTCGCGACATTGATTTCCGCGCCGTCCGAGCCAACATTGAGCGCTTGCACGCAGAAAACCCAGATGCGCCGGTTGTCGTGCAACCGCACCCTGATAGCACGACCGAAACCATGATTCACGTTATGGATTCTGCCCGTCAGGCGGGTGTCTATGCGGTTTCAATCGCGGCGACGTAGGCGCAGGTTGGCCGCGTTTGTCTGAATGAGCCGCGTTAATCGCGGCTCGTTTGTTTTGCCCCCATACAATCTTTTATTTCGGGTAGGTCTTTTATGGAATTAATCTTAATTCGGCACGGTTTGCCAGAAAAAGTCATTCGGTCTGATGGGGGCGCAGCGGACCCCAATTTGTCGGAGCAGGGACATCGTCAAGCGGCTCAGGTCGCGGACTATCTGAAAGAAGAGCAGATCCACCGACTGTACTCCAGTCCAATGCGGCGCGCCGTTCAAACCGCGGAGCCGATTTCGAAGACCCTTGATTTGCCGATTGAGCAGCGCGATGGCGTTGCCGAGTACGACCAAGATGCCAACGAATATATTCCCGTGGAGCAACTTAAAAAAGAAAATTACGAGGCATGGTTGCGCTTAATGCAGGGTGATATGGTCGGCGTGGACTTTGAGGCCTTTACCAAACGAGTCGTGGAAACCCTTGAAGGGATTATCCTAGAAAATCGCGGCAAAACGGTCGCCGTGACCTGTCATGGTGGCGTCGTGAATATTTGGGCGGCGCACGTGCTGGGTATGCCGCTTAAAATGTTTTTTAATCCTTACTACACTAGCGTGAGTCGGTTTCGGGCCGCCAGTACTGGTGAGAAATCGATTATTACCTTGAATGAGCGGTTTCATGTGCGAGATGAGCTGTAGATTGCGGCCGGGTACAATTCTGTTCAACTAACTTCTGCGCGACTAAGGCATCCAGGTCGGGCGTTATAGGGGCCGCTTGCTGACAGGCTTGCCCCAAGAACGCCTGTCGCTGCGGCGACCTTTTGGATGGCCTCCGCACCAATCCGGTTGGCTTGGCCGCCTGGCGTCGACGCACCAGGAAGCCTTGGCGTGCCTTAAAACCACACACAATGGATTACATACGGATATCAGATTCGGCAACGACCAGGCGGAAGGCCCGCCTTAAGTTCAGAAAACCAGACCGCGATGCCGATTACTGCTTAGCTGTGCGGACTTAGCGAGGGGGGTTGTCGTTGGCCGGTTGGGCGCAGAACAACCCGATCATGATGTAGCGCAGCATGCAGATAATTGAGCCGCCTCGGCGGGACTTAGAGCGACGCGATCAGGGTCGGCTGCGCGCCAGGCAGGGGCTCCAAGTGAGGCGCCTTACAGGCAACCGCGCGAAGCAGAAAATGCGGAACGGTGCGTGAGCTAAAAAGCAAGTGCACGCCGCAAAATGACACCCCTAAAATGGAAATAGAATAAAAAGTCAGTGGATCAAATCATTTCGAACAAGCAAAATGCGTTCACGCAGGACTGGGTCTTGCCGCTCCTCGAGATGAACGGCGCATCAGAAGGTTCGGGCGTTTGACTATGGTATAAAGAGCGAAGAAGCGCACAAATTCGGACCGGAAATGAGTATGAATCGATGGTATGAGGGGTTAGGAGCAAGTCGCGCGGCTTGTGTGGTGGGAATTTTGCTGGGCGTGAGTGGTTGCGCCAGTATCGTCTCCAATGCGACAAGCCAATTTGCGGATAATCTGTCCTCGGCGATTCTGGGATCAAACGATGTCGAAACGGTACGCGAAGCCATTCCAGCTTATCTTGTTTTGATTGATAGTTTGGTGATGGGTGAGTCGCCGTCGCCAGACTTGTTACTTGCCGCTGCGCAGTTGAACGGCGCCTTTACAAATTTAGTTGAGCCGGAACGCGCAGGCAAGTTGTCGCTGAAAGCGCTCGACTACGCGGCCCGTGGGGCGTGTCTTAAAAGCGTCACGCTATGTGACCTGTCTCAGCTCAGTTTCACGATATTTTCTGAACGCGTTGAGTCGATCTCCCTTAAGGAAGTGGAGCCGGCGTATCAATTGGCAGTGGCCTGGACTGGCTGGATTCAAGCCAATAGCGGCGATTGGGCCGCGGTGGGGCAACTGGCGCGCGTCAAAGCGCTGATGACTCGCGTGCTGCTGCTTGCGGACGGGTTCGATGAGGGCGGCGCGCACTTGTATATGGGCGGACTCGAGACGGTGTTGCCGGCCAGCATGGGCGGCAATCCAGAAAAGGGCAAAGCGCACTTCGAGAGCGCAATCGCGTACTCTGAAGGCCGTTTCTTGATGGCAAAAGTGGTTTATGCCGAGCAATACGCTAAACTCGTTTTCGATCAGAGATTGCATGACGCGCTTCTCAACAGCGTCCTGGCCGCAGATCCGATCGCGCCGAATCTAACATTAATTAATACATTGGCTCAGGAACGAGCCAAGCAGCTGATGATGGAGTCCAATGATTATTTCTAAACATCTAAAAGCCCGAATTAATCGCCTAACACGCGTGTTTGTTTTGTGTCTTGCTTTAGCCGGCGCGGCCTCAAGCACAACCGCGCAAACGTTGAAGATGGCAACGGTTGCCCCGGATGGACTCGCTTGGATCAAACAATTGCGCACAGCAATGAAAGAGATTGATCAAGAAACCGAAGGTCGGGTGAAGTTCAAACTTTACCCTGGCGGGGTGCAAGGTGATGACTCGACCG
>JABGWC010000053.1 GCA_018645765.1 Gammaproteobacteria bacterium
GGCAGTACCGAATTCACAAGGACCCCGTCGCTGCCGTACTTGCGCGCTAAAGATTTTGCCATAGAAATCATCGCCGATTTGGTTGTGCCATAGTCAATGAGCGCAGCATTCGGATATTTAGCTGCACCACTGGCAACCATAATGACCCGCCCCCATTTTTGTTTTCGCATTGCAGGCAAACAGTGGCGAGTACAGCGCACCGCCGAGAGCAGGTTCAGTTCATGAAGTGACTGCCAATCCGCATCAGACATATACAGAAAATTCCGGGAGGGGGACGCCCCAACGTTATTGATCAAAATATCAATGTCACCGGGCGCCGTTGCCGCCTCGAGAAAGGTTTGGGTGGAGGCCGCATCTTCCATATCCGCTAAAAACCCGGTCACCGTTCCAGCGCCTTTGGGCTGATAACCCGCAAGGGTTGCCACACCCGACGCCGTCCGCGCACAGAAGCTCACTTCCGCACCGTGATCCGCCAACAGTTTAACCACGGCCTCACCAATCCCAAGGCTTGCGCCCGTCACCAATGCCCGTTTCCCGCTCAAATCTAAATCAATCATTCAATCCCCTACGGTTGTTGTTGATAAATACTGCCTGATAAGCCCGATGCAAACCAAGCTCCGGTCGGGGCGTGGCGCGAGTGATGTCAAACGCGATGGCTGGCAATCAGCTATCGGCAGGCGGCGGTTATAAAAGCCCGCACCTGATCCAAAGACGATGATCCTATTCAACAGAAAGCCGATCGACCCAGTACCTATAGACTGCCCAGAATAATCAACGAACCTGGAGTATGCCCTCAAGCTTGGTAATGGTTTCCTGCGCATAAGATAACAGCCCAGAGCGCCCATCTAACTCAATTTGAACATGATAGGGACCAGCTTCAAAAAAGTCGTCAAAATAATTGACTGTTCCGACGACAGGCTTTCTCAGCGGCAACAGTTCGAGCTCCATTACACGCGCCGCATCGACTGCTGACGATGCAAGCGTAATGGGCGCATTTAAAATACTAAGCTGAGTGACTTCGCAAACAGCCGCCATGGCGCAATCACCATTATCGGTTCGCGCCAAGGATGCGCCACCTGGCCCTGGTTTAAAGACGCCTCCAGAACCATCCGGTTCAAACACGAGCGGCACTGACATAGTGAGCATCCTTTCATCTTGGCTCCGAACACCGTCAACGCCTTCGGTCCAGGTCACCCGGTACGTCAAGTTTTCCGCTGACGCTGGCAGTCTCGACAATCCGGCAAGAATCGAGGCTTGCGCTGAATCGCCCGGATCAATCTGCGCCATCAAGCTTGTGCTCGATAAGTACCCTCCGGGCAATTGCTGAAAACACAAAGCCTTGTCGCACAAAACCGAAAATAAGCCTTGGACTACCTTCTCCGATCCAGAGGACGCTACATCCAGCGAAACAGTGAATTCCGTTTGAAGACCACTGACATCAGAGGGTTGAACGGATAGATCAAAGCCATCACTCACGCCGAGCGCAACATCTTGAATTTTGATTGCACCTTCAATTCGATCAAAAGACTGGCCCTGATAGCCTAAAAACGGTGTACCCGAATCCTCAACAGAGGTCAGCTCAACTATCAAAAAATAGTTGGAGACAGTGTCGAAGTAGGTTTTGATCAAGTCAAACAACCCGGCTTCCTTTAACGATTCAACTAACCCTTCACCGAAGAGCGCAAGCAGGTCGAATTCTAAAAGAAGGGGATAACCTGGATATTCACTCGGAACTCTCGCGATCAAAATGGAGGGTTGCACCGATTTAAGCGTTCGACTTGCCTCAACCCAAAGCGGGCCAAATGGCCCAGCAGTTTCCACGACCTGATCTTGAATCGGCGCTGAAAAATCGACCTGAGTTCCGTTTGATACCCAATCGATTTGAAAATCAGTCTTAAACCGGCGCTCATTGACAGCCAAACCAAACACCGAGTCATCCCCATCGATTAAAGCAATGGTGAGCTTCAGACTACCCGATTCACCCATCGCTGGCACCCGATCCAGCAGAAAGGCGACCCGCGCGGCGTCCGCACCTGAAGCCTCGCTCGCAAGAACTGCTTGAATCGGGCTTAAATCAATCGCGGCATCGCTGAGATCAATTTTTAAAACACGATCTTCGACAACCGGGTTCAGACCGTAGAATGTCGGCTTAGCACTGGCATCAACATGGTCTGATAACGCAATCACATGCGCGTTGAAGCTCGATCCAATCAAACCTAATGAGTCCAAAAGCCCATCGTTATCTCTATCGAAGTCAACCGTCATACCGAGGGCGGTACAAACCGTATCGCAAGCATCGGGTCGACCATCGCTATCCGTATCCAGTCGGCCATCAAGGGCAATCAGCGGAAACGCGTCGTTAACATCTAGAACCCCGTCGCCGTCATCATCCAGGTCTTCGACATTGGAGATACCGTCGCCATCAAGATCAATCGCTGGATTATTGCCAACACTACCTGATTTAACGGCGACCAGTTGATCCTCAATATCCGTTGGCAGCTTAATCTTGGCGTCCTCTGCAATGGCGCCCTGAACCAAAGCATCACCGGAAAACCCAAACAGATGCCGAATAATCAACAACCCGTCCGTGAGTGGCAGCGCCTTGCCATCGCCATCGATATCTAGGTAGGGCCTGTTTTCAGTCAGGTAGGATTCGATCGCAGCCGCTTCACGCCGTTCAGCATCGGCTGCGATCGCGCCATTGGTCAAAGCCGTGCCGGAAAACCCAAACAAGTGCCGAATCATTAACAAC
>JABGWC010000035.1 GCA_018645765.1 Gammaproteobacteria bacterium
GGCCTCGAAGGATTGATAAAATGACACCATATGATCGGTTGGGGTGTTCTTACTAGTCCGGTCGTCAATGCGAAGCAATTCGATCTGAACTTGTAATGGCGAATTCGAGAGCATGCGCAGCAAATGGATTTCAGTTTCAATTTTGAGCGGCATTAGATTGAGAATCAATATTCGTAAGGCACGAATATCTTGAGCCTCAGCTTGAGTTGACTCGATGCAGGCAATGTTTTCCTGCAGCAGGATGGCCGATGCGGGCAGCGCATCCGGTATCTTAATTGGCATAGTGTACTCGCATAAAAAAACCCACACAGCATATTGCTAAAGCAGGTTTTACGCTTTAGCGGTATTTTTTAAGCGCCCGCAAGCTGATTTCAAATCGGCGCTAGGCGGAGTATAGACAAACGTGCGAGCGGTGTATAGCGAGGGCGAAGCCGTGGCCATCCTGGCGTTCTGGCAGGCAGCTAATTAAGGCTAAAACCAAAGGGTCACAGTTTTCTTGCGAGAACCGGTCTGTCGGAGCGGCCTGCCGAGACGACTTAGACAGCTCGCACCAGATGGCCGTCTCTAAGGCCAGCTGGGCTGACCATAATGACTTTGCAGTCGTCGCATCCCCGTGAGCCAGCGATCGTAGTCGGCGGTTTTGCGTCGAATGTAGGTCGCGACCTCTGGATGAGGCAGCACCAAAAAGGACTCCGCAGCCAAGGTTTCAATCACGGCATCACACAGCGTTTCGGGTTCCATCATGCCGTCAACCGAGGCAACCCCATCTTCATGCCCGGCTGTCATGGCCGTTCTAACCGCCTGTGGACAGAGCGTCGACACCTTTAATCCTTGATCGCCATAAGTGATCGCAAGCCATTCAGCATAAGCAACCGCCGCATGCTTGGTAACCGCGTAGGGGGCGGAGCCAATCTGACTGAGGAGCCCTGCAGCGGACGCGGTGTGCAATAAATAGCCTGCTCCTCGTGCCAGCATGGCAGGCAATGCGGCGCGAGTTGCCCATACGTGTGCCATAACGTTGATGTTCCAAATGGCCTGCCAGTCGCTCGTTTCAACTTCAGGCCCACCCGATACCGATATCCCAGCGTTATTACACAGTAAATCAATCTGGCCAAGTTCGGTTTCGGCAAAGCCAATGAAATTAAGAACGGCCTGTTCTTCACCAAGATTGGCAGCTCGAGGGATGGCGCCGGTCTCTGCGGCGACGGCGGCGAGACCCTCAGCATTGACATCCGTAATGACGATTTTCCGCGCGCCTTCAGCCTTGAAACGACGCGTCATGGCGCGACCAATGCCGCTGGCGGCGCCGGTAATAACGATGTTTTTTCCAGCAAGGTTCATAACAATGTCCTTTAAATTAAGGTTTAGAAAAGCGCTAGCCAACCTCGCAGATGGCCTCGCCGATGATGCCAAAAATGCGTTTGATTTCGGCTTCCGAAATAATGAGTGGCGGTGACAAGACTAACGAGTCGCCAATCGGACGAACCCAGGCGCCTTTTTCATAGCAACGTTTTGCAACCGCTGCGCCGCGTTGCATGGGTGCCCCATCGAGCGGTGCGAGTTCGATCGCGCCGAGTAAAGCAAAGCACCGAACGTCGATGACATTTGGGAAATCAGAGAGGCTGAGCGCTGCATCTTGCCAGGTGTCTTGGAGGGCCTTGGGGCGCTCAAAAAGCCCTTCTTGCTCATAGATGTCAAGGGTCGCCATCCCAGCAGCACAGGCAACAGGGTGGCCTGAGTAGGTATAACCGTGGCTCAATTCGACGCCCGGCACGTCGGTATCCATAAATCGCTCAAAAATGGTATCGGATACAAACACGCCGCCCATAGGAATGGTCGCATTGGTGATGCCCTTTGCCGTCGTCATGATGTCCGGCACCACACCAAATCGCTCGGCCGCGGTGCAGGCGCCGGTACGGCCGAAGCCGGTGATGACTTCATCAAAGATTAACAAAATGCCGTGCTCATCACACAACTCACGAAGGCGCTGCAGATACCCGACCGGTGGAAGGTGAACGCCGCCGGCGCCGCCGATCGGCTCGACAATCACGGCGGCTATAGCGTCGGCGCCGTGCAATTCGACCAAGCGCTGCAAGTCCATTGCCAGTTCTTCCCCTTCTGGCGGCAGGCCTCTTGCAAACCGATTGCCCGCCAGACCGTGGGTTTGGCGCAGGTGATCCGTACCCGGCAGTAGCAGACCGAACGGATTTCGGTTTTTGACAAGGCCGCCAACAGAGAGCCCACCAAAGCCCATGCCGTGATAACCCTTTTCTCGGCCGATTAAACGTTGACGGCCCGCCTCACCATTTCGCCGATGGTAAGCCAATGCGATCTTTAAGGCGGTGTCCACGGACTCCGATCCGGAATTGGTGAAGAAGACGTGGTTTAACGGATCAGGCACATGTTTAACCAGGCGGCTGGCATACTGAAATGCAAGTGGATGTCCGGAGTTAAAGCTGTGCGCAAAATCTAAACTTTCCAATTGATGCGCAATGGCCGCGTTGATGTGCTCTCTGTGGTGGCCTGCATTCACACACCAAAGACCCGCGCTGCCATCCAGCGTCTCATGACCTTGGCTGTCGGTGTAATACATGCCTTTCGCGGACACGATAAAACGAGGGTCTTCTTTAAATTGTCTTTGCCCTGAAAACGGCATCCAGAAAGCATCGAGGTTCTCGGGTACCAGGTTGTGATGTTTCGGGTTCATGATCGACTAACCTTGTATTAAGCGTAGTGTAAGAGTTCTAACGGATGCTCGATGAGTACATCAAGGCCGGCTGCGATGAGCGTTTCACGTGTCCGAAAACCCCATGACACACCAACGGCAAAAAGACTGCAAGCCCGAGCCGTGGCAAGATCGACCGGTGTGTCGCCGACCATCATTAGCTGATCGGGGCGTAAATCGAGCGCCTTGATCACCGCTGCGCCGCAGGCTGGATCGGGTTTATGGGGGTATGCGCCGGTATAGCCCAGAACGCAGTCAAAGGTGTGTTGTGGAAAGCATTCGATGAGGCATTCGTTGGCGGCATCTTGATCTTTGTTGGTTAGAACCGCCGTTGGCACACTTTGGGCTCGAAGGGCCGCGAGCAATTCTGGGATGCCATCATAAATGGCGATTTCACGGCGCCAGACCGTATCGTAGAGCCGGCGCTCGAGCGTGACAAGAGCGTCGACAATCTCGGGTTGCCGCGCGGTCTTTGGTAGCGCACGTTCGGCGCATTTGAAGACGCCATCCCCGATGAAGTCGGTGTAGTCTTGAATCGGGTGAGTCGGATACCCGATTTCTGTGAGCGCTTGATTAAAGGCGGTGCCAATGCAGGCTAGGGTGTTGAGTAACGTGCCATCCAAGTCAAAAATAACACCTTGAAAGGGGGCGGTTTGGTTTTGCTGGGGCTTGATCATAAATTACTTAGGATATCGGTTGGTTGAAGGGGACGCCGGTTGGCATTTTATGAGCCCTGCTGGGCGTTGGTCTCGAGCTGGTCCATAAAAAAGTCACTGATCAGGGCAATGGGTTCGATCATGAAGTGGGCATCGATTGGTGCATCAATTGATCCAATGGGCTCGTTTTGACCCGGTGGAGTTGCCTCGGTTAACGCATAGTACCCGAGCTGCTCGCGTCTGAGTTGCAGGCTCTTCATCTGAATTTCGCGAGCAATTTGCGTAACGATCAGCTGTTTCGCGCGCGCGCCGTTTTGGATGAGCCGGTGGCAAAGCGTTTCTTGTGCGGTTTGTAAAATTTCAAGTTCGCAAAGTCTTTGGTTTTCCCGCCCCATCGGGTCCTCGCAGGAAAGCGTTCGCAGTGTTTTGAGCAGCGCACGATTGCGCCAGACAGCGGCAATGGGTTGGTGATCTCGGTGCAGTGTTAAAAGCATTTCGCGCGCATCTAAACTGAGCACTAGGCTGGTTTTTAAGTCGGCGGTGGTGGGGGGCAAGTTTGCGGCCAAACCAGGCCAGGGGTTTAAGATCTCGATCTGCGAAGTACCGTCTGCTTGATTCTGAATGAGCAGTACCCAGTCGGTCTGCTCGAGGGGTTTCAGTCGTCTCATGGGACTGCTGGGTAAGTCCAGGCAGACCACTTCCCAAGACGCTTGTCCTGCTGCGATGGCCTGCAAATGCGCGTGGTGCTGATTTGGGTTTAAGGTGAGTAATAAAAGGGGGCCAACTAATTCCGTTGTAACCGGGTCTGGCATGGGGCAACCGTGTTCCGCGCACAGAGACCAAAAGTGAACCAGTGCTTTGTCCGGCCAGTTGCGTCCACCATACTCAGAAGGGTATCCCGGGACGCGCAGGTGATGCTCGGTCAACGCGGCCTCCCATGACGAAACGCGACTGGCCTCGTTCAGGCCAAGCCAATGCGTTTCGATAAAATCGTTCGCAAACGCGCGGGCGCTTGATTCAGTGTTCTCCAAGTAATTTGTCCTTAGCCGCATTCAAACGCGCAGCAAGGTCATTCGAGCCTCCGCGATCCGGATGGTGAATTTGCATTAATCGACGGTGCGCCTTAATAATCTCATCGTTGGTTGGATCGGGACCGAGCTCCAACAGGGTTATAGCTTCAGCGCGATTCATGTCTCCTGAGGGACCTTGCGCCGCATCGGCGCTTGAGGCGTGATCCCGATGGTAGCGTTCAAAAAAGGTTTGCAGTAACTCGCTGGAGTCTATATCCGAGGCAACTTCAGCCTGCAGGGCCAAAAGTGCGTCCCGGGATAGCTGGGAAAGCCGCTGTCCTTGGAAGACACCTTTTTTAATTGTGCCATCGAGTTCACCGGAATCATGGTCAAGGGTCATGGTCAAGAACGCACTCTCTATCTGACTCTTGCTGCCTGTTTTGGGGCCCTTCTGAACGCTGGCAACACCCAATGCGGCCTTGATGGTTTTCCAGAGATTAACGGCTTGGAACAAACGCATGAGGACAGGCAGGGCCCGAACGAGCATTGCGAGCACAACCCCAAGGCTTGCGGTCACTGGATGTAACCGACCTGTTAGGCCAAGGCCAATGAGCACCACAACCGCAAGGGCCGCGGCATACAGCGCAAAAAACTGGCCAACGCTCAATTTGCGCTTTGCAAGGAGGGTCCTTAATAGGAAAAAAATGGCGATGGCGGCAACCGCTGCTAGAAGTAGACGGCCCATTACGTTTTCGGCAGCTGTGCGGTCAATTGCTTTAGCCCCGGTTGCTGGTAGGCAAGGCTGCCGAGCGCTGCGCGTCCGCCGGTTGCATAAGCGGCAGCGCCGGCCAATAGACGTTTTAATTGATCCGGGCTAGCGAGGTCAAAGGGTGCGTAAGCGCCGCCGGATAGTTTCGTCATGGCGCGGAAGGTTCGCTCAACCGCAACATCACGACCCTCATGAAAAATAAACAGCGGTATTTTTTTAAGACCAAGCAGGCCTGCCTGGTCACATAGGTCATCGACGGACTCTTCGATGGCATCGCCCACAAACAGCACGGCTTTTAGTGCATCCACGCGTGAGATCTTGAGAGCATGCTTCAACAGTCGGCTAATTTGTGTGTGGCCACCCCTGCATCGTACTCGGCCCATCAATCCCTGCAGTTCGGTTGCAGAATGGCAAAACCGGGATGCCTTGAGCTCCCGAAAGCCGCGATAAAAACACAATTGGACTGCGAGGCGTTGGTTGCTTTGTACCGCCGCGAACATTTCATGCTGAATCTGACTTGCCTGATCCCATGTCGGTTCTCGCGACGCGGTCGCGTCCAATCCAAAAATGATCCTGCTTTCGATTGGTTTTCCTGGCAGTTTTGTCGGTGATTTTGCTTGCGCAATAAAGCTTGCAACCGCTTGCGAGGGTTGTGTTGGTTCGTTTCGGCTCGTGGGATTCTTGCTCATCTAGGGGTAAGGATATAGGCTTTATGGTTCTCTGCAAGTATTTGCCTGCAGACTTCAGCCAAGGGTTAGAAAATGTCGTCAAAGACTCGACTTGTGCTCGCAATTGCCAGCAGTGCGTTGTTCGACTTAAGGCAAAGTGATGCTGTTTTTCGGCGGGAGGGGCTGCAGGCGTATCGTGCCTACCAGGTCGCGCAAGAAAAGCTGGTTTTAGAACCGGGGACTGCCTTCTCGCTCGTCAGTAAATTGTTAGCGCTGGGTGCTGAGGGGCGTGTTGAAGTTGAGGTGATTTTATTGTCTCGAAATTCAGCGGATACCGGTTTACGGGTTTTTAACTCGATTCAGGCTCATGGACTGGATATTCGGCGCGCAGCCTTCACCGGCGGCGCGGCACCCTATCGATACATGCGACCCTTTGGGTGCCATTTGTTTCTTTCGGCCAACCCAATTGACGTGGTTGATGCTTTGGACAATGGTTTTGCGGCGGCGTCGGTATTGCCGGGTTCACTTCGGCACCAAGACGGGCCTCGGATTCGGTTTGCCTTTGATGGCGATGCGGTTTTATTTTCCGATGTCGCCGAGCGGTTGTATCAAAGCGATGGCCTTGACGCGTTTACGGCCCAAGAACAAGCTGCTGCTGATGAACCCTTACCGAGAGGGCCGTTTGCTGCATTTTTAACGCAGCTGCACAAGGTTCAATCGGTCTACTCTGAAGATACCTGCCCAATCGAAACAGCCTTGGTGACGGCAAGGTCTGCGCCTGCCCATGAGCGGGTGATCAAAACGCTTCGTAGTTGGGGAATTCGTGTGGATGAATCGTTGTTCTTGGGCGGGCTGGACAAAACAGAGTTCTTAGCGGCCTATGGGGCGGATATCTTCTTTGATGATCAAGCGGAGCATTGTCACCTTGCCAGTCGGGTGGTCGTGTCAGGTCATGTGCCGCATGGTGTTAAAAATCCGCGCTAAGTCCTTCCGGATGCTTGTCTTAAACCGCGCTAGCTTGAGTCTCCCAGCGTTTTGGCTGGGTGATTTAAGACCGTGATTGTGACCAGCGCAAAATTTGAAAGCCCTTCAAAACCGAAAGGCCGAACGATCAGTGCCTAAGTCCTAAGGCTCTAGTCAAGAGCAGATCGGGTCACAGCAGCAGAAATCTGGACGAGCGACCAAACCCGGCGTTGACGTTAAACCCGCGAGGGTCCCGCAGAAGTAGGCTGGGCTATATGCTTATTGGAAATTAAAAGTACTTCTATAAATCTATTTGGTTATATAATGCGAGAGCAACGTCAGCAAAAGACCTAAGTAGATTGTTATGAAGCTGCAGCAATTACGATATATCTGGGAAGTCTCGCGGCATGGCTTGAATGTCTCCGCGACGGCCCAAAGTTTGTTCACATCACAACCCGGGATCAGCAAGCAGATTCGATTGCTTGAAGATGAGCTTGGCGTCGAAATTTTTGCCCGTAGCGGCAAACACCTTACGCACATCACGCCAGCCGGAGAGCAAGTCATTAAAAAAGCGGGCGAGATCTTGGGTCAGGTCAATAGCATCAAACAGGTGGCGCAAGAGTTCCGAGACGAGAAGAAAGGCCAGCTGAGTATTGCGACAACCCATACGCAAGCACGATATGCCCTGCCGCCAGTGATTGATCAGTTCATCTCGGACTATCCGGAAGTCGGGTTACAACTGCATCAAGGCACGCCGCTGCAGATTGCGGAACTGGCGTCTGATGGCCAAGTTGATTTTGCCATCGCAACCGAAGCCCTCGAGCATTTTTCTGATTTGGTGATGCTACCGTGCTATCAATGGAATCGTTGCATCGTGGTGCCCAAAGGTCATCCTTTACTCTCCATTGAGCGCGTAACCCTCGCAGACGTCGCGGCGCATCGTATTGTGACCTACGTGTTTGGCTTTACGGGTCGCTCGAAGCTGGATGAGGCGTTTGATGCAGCGGGTCTTGAGCCGAGAGTTGTTTTTACCGCAACCGACGCGGATGTGATCAAAACGTATGTTCGGTTAGGGTTGGGCATTGGCATCATGGCAAAGATGGCCTTCGATGAAGACAAAGATGACGATATGGTGGCGATCGATGCCAGCCACTTATTCGAATCCTCGACCACGATGATTGGCTTTCGCCGAGGGACTTTTCTGCGAGGCTACATGTATGAGTTCATGCAATTATTTGCGCCACATCTCACCAAAGAACGAGTGGTGGCTTCATTTGAGGCAGTCGATCAGACGGCTGTCGATCAGGTTTTTGCCGAGTTAGCCTTGCCCCTTCGTTGAAGGCAGGTCCTCAACCGAGTTAAGGATCCGCACGGGCGCCTGGTGCAGGCCGCATTCTTTGTTTGAGGCAGTCTCCCACCACCAGCGGCCAGCGCGCTCGTGTTCTTGCGGGCTGAGCGCGCGGGTGCAGGGCGCGCAGCCGATGCTTTTATAACCTTTTTGCACGAGTGGGTTCTGCGGAAGATTCCGGTGCTGGATATAGGTCTCAACGTCTTTTCGAGACCAGTTTGCGATCGGGTTTGCTTTTGTTAAAGGACCGCTCAACCCCTCAAAAACAGGATCTGTTTGCAGTTCAGGTAAGGCGTCTCGGTTTGGGTTCTGATCCCGCCGCAAACCGGTTATCCAGCCTTCAAAGTGAGCAAGATGTGCTCGAAGGGGTTCCGTCTTTCGAAGATTGCAGCAGGCTAGGTGTCCATCTTCATAAAAGCTGAATCGGCCGTTCTGACGTTCAAAGTCGGCCACCGCATCTGAGTGAGGCTTTATCCAGGTGAGGTCAAGCGCGAAGTGCCGTTGCACATGATGGATATAGTCGACCGTTTCTGGATGTAGGCGAGCCGTATCAACCGCAAAAACCGGAACCGAACGCGTCGCGCGCTGCATTAGATCTAAAACGACAACATCCTCCGCGCCGCTAAAGGCGCAGGTGATAGGCTGATCACCCTTACAAAATTCTTGGATCAGTGCCGTTGAATGTAATACTAGGCGCTTGAGGGTCATAAGGCGGAATGGGAACCAGATTTAGAGCAGAATGTACGGTGGTTGCGCGTCAATGTGTAATGATCTTTTGCACTAGGCTTATAACCTTATCGAAAACTAATGGTTCATGCGTTGAAGCAAAGGGGGCGCCGTGAAACAATGTATTCGGCACGCAGTTAAGGATGACCAATGGATTTAGTTTGCTTGGATCTGGAAGGGGTTTTAATTCCAGAAATATGGATCGCATTCGCTGAGGAAACGGGCATTGCCTCGCTGCGAGCGACAACCCGAGATATCCCAGATTACAACGAGTTGATGCAGCAACGGTTGCGAATACTCGATGAGAATGGGCTTACGTTGCCTGAGATTCAGCGTGTGATCGGGGGGCTATCGCCTTTGGAGGGCGCCGCCGACTTCCTGCAAGATCTGAGACAGGCCTACCAAGTCGTGATTCTGTCAGACACCTTCTATGAGTTTGCGCAGCCTATGATGCAGCAGTTGGCTTGGCCAACCTTATTGTGTCATCGGTTGCGGGTCTCTGCTAACGGGCAAATTTTAGATTATGTCTTGCGGCAGCCGGACCCGAAGCGACGAGCCGTTGAGGCTTTTAAAGGATTAAACTACCGGATTTTTGCTGCAGGGGACTCCTATAACGATACCACGATGCTTGGATCTGCCCACACAGGGTTTTTGTTTAAAGCGCCTGATAATGTTAAAGCAGAGTTCCCGCAATTTAGATCAACGGATGATTATGCCGTGTTGCGGGCAATGATTGATGAGGCCGCGCGCGAGGGTTGAGCCGCCTGCAAGGGCGCCGGTGCCATGCAAGCATCTGTGGTATTGTGGGCGCTTCAAAGCAGTCGCGAGTGACGCGAAGGTGCACTGAACCAGTATGCGTTGGCATAATGTTTCAGCGCATTGGGGCGAGATATGGGGCTAGACCCGCCTTAAAGGCGTCATCATCCCGTGATCAGAAGCTTGCCAAGCAGGCTGGGCGTCAGATTGTCGAGAAACCGCCGCAAACCTTTATTAAAACAGTTAGTAAGGAGAAATCAGATGGACAGTGCTGGTCGACGATTAAGACAAGCCGTTAAGGCAGAGTCGCCACTACAAGTGGTTGGGACCATTAACGCCTATACCGCGATAATGGCGGAATCGGTGGGTTACCAAGCCATTTACTTATCAGGCGCAGGGGTTGCGAATGCCTCTTTCGGGTTGCCGGATCTGGGTATGACGTCCTTGAATGATGTGCTGGAAGATGTGCGGCGAATCACCAATGCCAGTGCCTTGCCGTTATTGGTCGATGTCGATACGGGTTGGGGCGGCGCCTTTAATATTGCTAGAACGGTTAAGGAAATGATCAAAGCCGGTGCGGCAGGCATGCATATTGAAGATCAGGTCTCTCAGAAACGATGCGGACATCGACCGAATAAAGAAATAGTTTCCAGAGCCGAGATGGCTGATCGGATAAAAGCCTCGGTCGATGCCAAAACAGATTCGGATTTCTTGGTTATGGCGCGCACAGATGCTTTAGCCGTGGTCGGGCTCGATGAGGTGATTGCCAGAGCACAGCTTTGTGAGCAAGCGGGAGCCGATGCAATCTTTGCTGAAGCGATGACGGATCTAGAAATGTACCGGGCTGTGACGCAGTCGGTGAATATCCCGGTTCTCGCCAACATTACAGAGTTTGGGGCAACGCCGCTGTTCACCACCGAGGAATTGGCATCGGCGGGCATTGATATGGCGCTGTATCCCTTGTCGGCATTTCGGGCGATGAATCTCGCAGCGTTGAAGATGTATCAAGGTTTAAGAGAAAAAGGCACCCAGAGTCATATGGTGGATCAGATGCAAACGCGCGCGGCGCTATACGAGTTTCTCGGCTACCATGAGTATGAAGCGAAACTTGACGAGTTGTTTCTCGATGAGAAAACAAAAGACTAATAGCGGGACGATGTGCGGCGAGTCAGTCCAGGCGCGTTCCGCTATGATCTGAACCAGTTTGGTTCGATTGAAGCGTATTTGGCAATCAAGCGCTATGATGGCAAACAGATGTGAGCAATTCGAGAAACAGGAGACGATGATGGTGGATAAAAAGTTAGGTGGCGCAGGGTTACGAGGACAATCCGCTGGTGAAACGGCCTTGTGCACCGTAGGGAAAGAGGGTGCTGGGTTAACCTATCGCGGTTACACCATCGAAGACCTCGCAGCCAATGCTAAGTTTGAAGAAGTTGCCTACATGCTGCTTTATGGTGCTTTGCCGACCCAAGACGCTTTGACCGCTTATGAAACGAGATTGACCGGTATGCGGGATCTGCCTGAGGCTTTGAAAAAAGTGCTTGAAGCGATCCCCAAAGAAACCCATCCCATGGATGTGATGCGCACCGGTTGCTCGATGCTGGGTAACTTAGAGCCCGAGATGAGTTTTGAGGAACAGCATCAAGCCGCCGACCGATTGCTCGCATCGCTACCGGCGATCATCTGCTATTGGTATCGGTTTAGTCATGATGGGGTTCGAATCAGTACGGATACGGGCGAAGACTCAATTGGCGGTCACTTTTTAAAGATGCTGTCGGATAAATCTCCGAGTGAATTGCATCGGGCTGTGATGAATTCCTCACTGATTCTTTATGCTGAGCATGAATTCAATGCGAGCACGTTCACCGCTCGCGTTTGTGCGGCGACACTCTCCGACATGTATTCTTGTATTACCGGGGCAATAGGCTCGTTGCGCGGCCCCTTGCACGGCGGCGCCAATGAGGCGGCGATGGAATTGATTGAGAAGTTTAGCCGTGTTGAAGAGGTTGAAAGCGAATTGGATGCCATGTTGGAACGCAAGGACTTGATCATGGGTTTTGGTCATGCAATCTATCGGACGTCCGATCCCAGAAATGCTGTGATCAAGGACTGGTCGAGTAAGCTGGCCGCAGAAAATGGAGATTCCGCCCTGTATGACATCTCCTGCAAGATTGCGGACACCTTATGGGATCGCAAAGCCTTGTTCCCGAATGCGGACTTTTTTCATGCCTCGGCCTACAACTACATGGGGATCCCAACCAAAATCTTCACGCCGATTTTTGTTATGTCTCGACTCACAGGGTGGGCGGCGCATGTCATGGAGCAGCGATCCAATAACCGCTTGATTCGACCCAGCGCAGATTACATTGGACCTGACATTCGGCCGTACCAGCCGATTGCGGCGCGTTAAGCAAGCCAGTAGCGCTCGGTTTCCTGCTTGGCAAGGTCATCGCACCAAGCAAAAGAGCAGGCCCCAACGAAATGCACAAACAAGGCATTGATGTGGGATCGCAATGGCGCGCTCGGAGGCGAAACCCCCGGAGCTTACGCGGTGCTGATGTCAAAATAAGCGATAAGCCTTTCGGAAAGTGATTCTGCTTGGTCCCCGCAAAACATTTCCGATTAACCGACTCAAGAGTGTAATGAATGATGAGACTGTCCCTGCCAGATTTGTGTGATGCCTACCCCGATGCCGTCCATGTGGCGGAACC
>JABGWC010000077.1 GCA_018645765.1 Gammaproteobacteria bacterium
ACCCGGCCAGCAAAGCTATTCGGCTCAGCTTTAAAGCCCATTGGGTTCATAACACGCGTGCATCAGGTAGTTAACATCCGTATCCCCGCCCAAAGCATAATGCTGTGTGATCGGGTTGTAGGTCATGCCCTTAATGTCCCGCAGATCAAACTGGTGGGTTCGAAGGCTGCTGGCGAGTTCTGAGGGCCGGATGAACTTTTGGTAGTCGTGGGTGCCCCTGGGTAATAGCTGTAAGAGGTATTCGGCGCCGATGATCGCAAACAGGTAAGACTTCGGATTGCGATTGATGGTTGACAGAAATAGATCGCCCCCAGGCTTTAAAAGCTTCGCGCAGGCGTTGATGACGGAGCCAGGGTCGGGTACGTGCTCCAACATTTCAAGACAGGTCACAACGTCAAACGTGCCTGTGTGCTGCGTAGCATAATCTTCTGCGGTGCACTGAAGATACTCAATCTCAAGATTGGACTCGTGTTGGTGGAGCTTGGCAACTTGTAATGGCAAAGTGCCCATATCGATGCCCGTGACCGAGGCGCCGGCTGTTGCCAAGGCCTCTGTCAATAAGCCTCCGCCGCAGCCGATGTCGAGTACGCGCTTGCCAGCGAGTTCGGCGCGTTCAGCGATATACGTCATGCGAAGTGGGTTGATGGCATGCAAAGGTTTGAATTCGCTAAGAGGATCCCACCAGCGGCGCGCCATGTCCTCGAACTTCTGAATTTCGACTGGATCAACGTTCTCTGAGGTGGTCATGACATCCCTTGGATTTTGACTTGCCAGCGGGCAACCTCAGCGGTGAGCGCGGTGACATCTGACGAGTTGTGCTGTCGTTCTGCATACAACAACTGGCCTGCAACCCAAGTATGCGTGACATCTTGTCCGGTTGCGGTGTAGGCCAATTGAGAAATCGGATGATACACCGGCTGATGTCGAATGTCGCTCAGATCAACGGCAATCATATCGGCGGCTTTTCCGGGCTCTAGGCTGCCAATCAGGTCTGCTAACCCTAGAAATTTGGCGCCGCCGAGGGTTGCCATTTCGAGTGCGCTGAAGGCATCCAAGGCGGTTGGGTCGCCACTGGTAACTTTGGCGAGCATTGCCGCAGCACGGAGCTCTTGAAACATATCTAGATCGTTATTGCTGGCCGCGCCATCGGTGCCGAGCCCGACGATGAGGCCATTTTTGATTAGAGCGTGCGTGGGACAGATGCCGCTGGCGAGTTTTAGGTTGGATTCCGGGCAGTGCGCAATACGAACCTTTGCAGCGGCCAGGTGGTCGATCTCGTTCTCTGTGAGGTCCGTCATGTGCACGGCTTGAAGATGTGAATTGATCAGGCCTAATGCCTGTAGTCTTGCTAAAGGACGGTTGCCGCTTTGCGCTTGGTGCAGGGTGATTTCCTCTTTTGATTCATGCAAGTGAAGGTGGACCATTAGATCGAGATCGGTGCTATGTCGAAGGATTTGCTCGAAGCCGGAATCTGAGACAGTGTAGGGGGCGTGTGGCGCGAAACCGGTGGTTAAATTCGGTCGCCCGGCAGCCCATTCAAAGAAATTGAGGCTTTTATCGAGATGATGTCGTTCGGAATCTGCCCAGGCACTTGGGAAATTCAAGATCGGCGTTGTGATTTGACTGCGCACACCGACCCTTGCGAACCCCCTGACGGTTGATTCAGGGAAAAAATAACTGTCAGCGGCGCAGGTTGTACCGGACTGTACCATTTCGGTTGCTGCGAGCCAGGCGCCGGCTTCGACGAATTCTGGGCTCACCACCTTGGCCTCGACGGGCCAAATATAATCATTGAGCCAGGTCATGAGTTTGTAGTCATCGGCATAGCCGCGTAACAGTGTCATGGCAGCATGACCATGACAGTTAACGAGTCCCGGCATGAGCACCTTGCCGGGCAGCGGCAGACAGGTGGCGAGCGGATAGTCTTGACCCGCTGTCTCACGGGGCAGAATGTCAATGATCTGACCGCTTTGATGGATCAAATCATGATCCATAAGAAGTGTCGTGCTCGGGCGGATGGGCAGCATCCATTGAGGTTGTAGGCGCTCAAGATTGGCCATGCTGTCGAGTCCTTTTCCACGCCTTGTGATGGCTTTTAGTTTACCGTCAATACCGCCAATTAAAAACCAATAAATACAACGACTTGCATCGCGCAAGCGGCTCTGCGTTCGGTAGGTTTTTAGGTGGTATTGTGCTAGAATTCTCTTCAGCGTGGGGCCTTGAGTAAGGTTTTTTTTGGGGGAGGGATATTGCAGGCTGATTTTGCGATTGGGTGATTATTGGGTCTCAAACCGAAAGAATTAAAATGATTCCCGTCCAGTTTTTAAAGCTCATAAAAGCCGTTCAATGCCAATCCAAAAAACCGAAATTAATAGCCTGAAGCTAAAACATTGGCGGTAAAACACGGATTTCAAAGCACGGATTTCAAAGCGCGGATTTCAAAGTACGGGTTTCAAAGCACGGACACTAAAACGGGGCTTAAAAATAAGCTGAAAAGTGAGCCCAACAGGTCTCAGAGCGCGTGTGAGGGTGTCGGTCATGCTGGGTGGTGATACTCAAGCAGGTAGCGCGAGTAACTCAGCGCACTCGCAAGCAGTACAAAAAAAACAGTGCGCCACGAAACAAGATAAAGACGTTAATGGGTAAGTAATAACGCGTAGAAATTAAAAAAATAACATTGCCTAACGGGTGCGTCGCTTGAGCGATGCGCCAGAAATGAAAGGTGTGCTGGAAGTTAGGCGCGCTGGTAAATACGTCGAAAGCCATCGCTAAGGCAGGCCTTCGGAACAATTTTTAAAAGAAGAAAGCGTAACCATGACCGATTTCGAACACGACGACATCCGAACCATTAACATTGAAGATGAAATGCGGCAATCCTATGTGGATTACGCGATGAGTGTCATCGTCGGGCGCGCCTTGCCAGATGTTCGGGATGGCTTAAAACCAGTTCATCGTCGAGTGCTGTTTGCGATGAGCGAGCAGAATAATGCGTACAACCGGCCTTATATGAAGTCGGCGCGGATCGTCGGGGACGTTATTGGTAAGTATCACCCGCATGGTGATACGGCATCGTATTACACGATTGTTCGGATGGCTCAGAGCTGGCAGCTGCGGTATCCGCTGGTTGATGGGCAAGGGAATTTCGGTTCGCTTGATGGCGATATGGCCGCAGCGATGCGCTACACGGAAGTGCGGATGGCGAAAATCGCCCACGAGTTAATGGCCGACCTGGACAAAGAGACTGTTAATTTCGTCGAGAATTACGACGGCACCTTGCAGATGCCAGAAGTGCTGCCGGCGCGATTCCCCAATTTACTGGTCAACGGCTCAAGCGGTATTGCGGTTGGCTTTGCGACGAACATCCCGCCCCATAATTTGGTTGAAGTCATCAATGGCACGATTGCCCTGATCGATGATTCAACACTGGAAGTCGATGGATTGATGGAGCACATCCTAGGTCCGGATTTTCCAACCGCTGCGATTATTAATGGCCGAGCCGGTATTGTTCAGGCCTACCGAACGGGACATGGCCGGGTTCAAATGCGGGCTCGATGCGAAATTATCCTCGATGAAAAGACCGGTAAGTCGACCATCATCGTTCATGAAATCCCCTATCAGGTGAATCGTTCGAAATTAATTGAAAAAATTGCGGAGCTTCACAAAGAGAAAAAAGTTGAAGGTATTACCGATCTCCGAGATGAGTCGGCAAAAGAAACGCGTTTGGTGATCGAGCTGAGGCGAGATGTTGTGCCGGAGGTTGTCCTGAATAATCTCTACGCTCAAACACAACTGCAAAGCGTGTTCGGGATCAATCTTGTTGCCTTGGTGGATAACCAGCCTAGAGTACTGAATCTAAAGCAAGTACTAGAGTATTTTATTGTTCATCGCCGGGAGGTTGTCACGCGACGGACCGTGTATTTGCTGCGGCGTGCCCGGGCCCGAGGCCATGTTCTGGAAGGCCTTGCCGTGGCGCTCTCCAATATCGATCCGATGATTGAACTCATTAAAACCAGTGCGGACGCGCAAGAAGCGCGCGAGAAATTGCTGGCCAGGTCTTGGGGTTCCGAAACGGTTACCCAGATGCTCGAGCGTGCAGGTCCGGATGCGGCCAAGCCCGACAACTTAGAGCCGCAATATGGGTTAAAAGAGGATGGCCTGTACTTTCTGTCACCTGAGCAGGCCCAAGCTATTCTAGAGATGCGGCTGAATCGTTTGACGGGTCTCGAGCAAGAGAAGTTGCTGGAAGAGTATCGGGAAATTATCGACAACATCGCCGATTTGATGGAGATCTTGATGCTGCCCGAGCGCTTGATGGGGTTGATCAAGGATGAGCTGATTCAAATTAGAGATGAATATGGCGATGAGCGCCGGTCTGAGATTGTCGAATCTCAAGAAGATCTCACAATGGAGGATTTGATCACGCCACAAGAGATGGTCGTGACCTTGTCAAACGGCGGTTATGCGAAGACGCAACCCTTGTCTGACTATCAAGCGCAACGGCGCGGTGGACGCGGCCGTTCGGCCAGTGCGGTGAAAGAAGAAGACTTTATTGAGAAGTTGCTGGTGACGAACAGTCATGACACGCTGCTGTGCTTTAGTGATCGCGGGAAAGTATATTGGCTCCGAACGTTCCAGATCCCAATTGCCAGTCGCGCGGCGAGAGGTCGTCCGGTCGTTAATATTTTACCCCTCGGCGAGGGTGAGCGCATTACCGCAATGCTGCCAATTGAGGGCTATGGCGAGGATCAGTTTATTTTTATGGCAACGGCCAATGGAACGGTTAAGAAAACACCGCTAATGGACTTTGCTAGGCCCAGAAGTTCGGGTTTGATTGCGATCGAACTCGAAGATGACAATACCTTGATCGGCGCGTCGGTAACGGATGGGGCATCAGACGTGATGTTGTTCAGCTCGGGTGGCCGGGCCATTCGGTTTAAAGAGCAAGATGTGCGTGCGATGGGCCGAAGTGCGCGTGGGGTTCGTGGGATCAAACTACGGGCGAGCGAGGCTGTGATATCCCTCATTATCCCTAATGCAGATGGCATGTTGTTGCTGGCCAGCCAAAAAGGGTACGGCAAGCGGACGCCCGTTGAAGAATTTTCGGTCATTGGTCGGGGCGGCCAAGGCGTGATTTCGATGAAGCTGTCTGAGCGTAATGGCAGTCTGGTTGGCGTCGCGCAAGTCGGCTCGGGCTTTGAAGTCCTGCTAATCAGCGATCAGGGTACGATGGTGCGTACCCGGGTCGATGAGGTTTCAACGCTCGGTCGCAATACGCAAGGCGTTCGTTTGATCAATTTGAGTGAGGGTGAGTCGCTTGTGGGTCTGGCCTCTTTTGATGAGCCTGAGTTAGATGAGCTAGAGGGTGATGCTGAAGCAGGCGCCGAAGATGGCTCGACAGTGGACTCCGATACACCGGCCTTAAGTGCCGCGCCTGACAGTGCTTCGCAATCCACGCCCGATGTGCTCGAGGGTCCTGATAGTGACTGATGCAATCGATCAAGTGCAGGCGCTTCAGGCGCTGAGACTTGAAATTGATGGATTGGATCAAGAACTGCTTACGCTGCTGAATCGCCGTGCCGAGTGCGCACTCGAGGTGGCGGCTGTGAAAGAGCAGTCTGCCGATAATGAGCCGGCGATCTTCTACCGGCCCGAGCGTGAGGCCCAGGTCTTACGCGGCTTAGTTGAAAAGAATTTAGGGCCCCTGAGTCACGAGAAGGTTGCGCTGATTTTTCGTCAGGTGATGTCAGCATGCCTTGCGCTGGAAGAACCGATGCAGGTTGCTTTTCTCGGGCCAGAAGGCACCTTTACCCAACAAGCAACCCTGAAACATTTTGGCGATGCGGTAATCGGCCGGCCGTTTGTTACGGTGGATGAGGTGTTTCGAGAAGTGGCCGCTGAAAACTGTCATTACGGCGTGGTGCCGGTTGAAAACTCAACCGAAGGCGTGGTCAATCATACACTGGATAATTTTTTAACGTCGTCGCTGCGCATTTGCGGCGAGTGTGAGCTAAAAGTCCACCATCATTTCATGGCGTTAACGAGTGATGCGCCAATTGAAAGAATTTACGCGCATCAGCAAACCTTCGGTCAGTGTCGTCGCTGGCTGGATGTGTATCATGCCGATGCGGTTCGAATTGACGCGTTGAGTAATGCCCAGGCCGCCAAACTTGCTTTGAGTGACCCGGGCGCAGGGGCCATCGCGTCAGAAGTGGCGGCAGATCTTTACGGATTAACGATATTGTCTCGAAAGATCGAAGATTTGTCAGACAACACCACTCGGTTCTTAGTCGTTGGTCGGGAGCCCGTAGGACCTAGCGGCGCTGATAAAACCTCGATTATGGTATCAACGCAAAATCGCCCAGGGGCCCTGTTTTCGCTGCTTGAGCCGTTTCATCGTCATGGCATTTCTTTAACCTCGATCGAAACTCGGCCATCTAAGCAAGGGATGTGGTCGTACGTGTTCTTTATCGACTTTGATGGGCACAGTACCGATCCCAGTATTCGGACTGTGCTGAATGAAGTTTCCAAGGATGCGTTGGAAGTGAAATTACTGGGGAGCTATCCCCGCGCTTTAAGGCTATAGCTATGGATTTTTTTAAGTCAGCCAATACTGGGGTTTTGAACCTGGCTCCGTATCAACCCGGTAAGCCGGTTGAAGAGCTGGAGCGAGAGTTGGGTCTGAACCAGATCGTAAAACTGGCCAGTAATGAAAATCCGCTCGGCCCAACGCCGCAGCTGCAAGTTCATTTAGGCGAGATGCTAAAAGATTGTGCGCGCTACCCCGACGGCAGTGCTTTTCAGCTGAAGCAGAAGCTGTCTGAGCAATTAGGCGTTGCAACGGACCGCCTGACTGTCGGCAATGGCTCAAACGATGTTTTAGAGTTGTTGGCTCGAGTATTTTTAAAGCCGGGCCACAATACGGTTGTGTCGCAACACGCTTTTGTCGTTTATGGCCTGGTCACGCAAAGCTTAGGGGCAACTTTAAGAGAAGTGCCTTGTGTGGATTATCAGCAGGATTTAGACGCAACGCTTGCAATGATCGATGATCAGACGCGGATCGTTTTTATTGCAAACCCTAATAATCCAACAGGAACCTGGGTTCGTCGGGACGCGCTAGAGCGATTTTTAAAAGCCGTGCCAGCAACAACCCTTGTGGTACTGGATGAGGCGTATGTGGAATACGTTGATGATCCGGCGTATCCGAACGGTTTGGCGTTGCTTGATCACTATTCGAATTTGGTGGTTACCCGGACTTTTTCCAAGGCCTATGGGCTCGCAGCGCTAAGGCTTGGGTATGCCGTCAGCCATCCGGATGTGGCCGATCTTATGAACCGAATTCGGCAACCCTTTAATGTGAACAGCATGGCGCTTGCCGCTGGTTTAATCGCTTTAGATGACCCCGGGCATGTGGCACAGGGTGTTGCGGTCAACCGGCAAGGGTTGCAGGATCTCAACGCGGGGCTTGCAGATCTATCCCTTGCGGTTATTCCGTCGGTCGGTAATTTTGTTTGTTTTGATTTAGGGCAGGACGCTTTGCCAATCTATCAGGCGTTATTGATGCAGGGCGTGATTGTTAGGCCGGTAGGCGTGTACGGCTTGCCCCAGCATTTGCGGGTTTCAATTGGTACGCTCGAGGAGAACCGGATTTTTCTCGAGGCCTTGGGTCGGGTTTTGAACCCGTAATGAAATGCCTTGGCCTGATTGGACTTGGGATGATTGGCGGTTCAATCGCGGCGGGTCTAAAGCGCGTTTTGCCCGAAACGCGGATTGCGGCCTTAGACGTCTCTGACGAAGCTTTAAGGTATGGCCTAAAAGAAGGCCTGATCGATGATATCGCGCCAACGATCAATGACCTGATGCAGATGTCGGACGTGATTTGTCTGTGCGTGCCGATCAAGCAGTTACCCAGCTTAATGCCTGGACTCGCTGGTTTCTCCGGAGTGGTCACGGATGTCGGCAGCGTTAAAGGTCCCATCGTTCGGCTGGCTGAAGGGTTGTGGGGTCAATTACCCGCCAATTGGGTTCCAGCACACCCCATCGCAGGTTCGGAGCAACATTCAGTCCTAGCCGCTCGGCATGATTTGTTTGAAGCGCATAAGGTGATCTTGACGCCCGGGGATGATGTTCAGGGGAGCGCCGTCGAACTCGTCAGCAACCTGTGGCAGTCCTTGGGGGCCGAAGTTGTTGTGATGAGTGTCGCGCATCATGATGATATTTTGGCCCAAACCAGCCATCTGCCGCACTTGCTCGCCTATACCTTGGTTGACGTGTTGGCCGGATTTGGGGATGAACGAGAAGTGTTCGAATATGCCGCGGGTGGATTTCGAGATTTTTCTCGAATTGCGGCCAGTGACCCCGTGATGTGGCACGATATATTTTTAACCAATAAAGGGCCGTTATTGGATCGACTCCGAACGGTGATAGAAGCCCTTGAGGTCACCGCGACGCTCATTGAACAAGACGCCTCTGAGGCATTACTCGAGCGCTTGTCGAGAGCCAAAAGTGCGCGAGACTACTTTGCCGACTTGCAGGTTCAAGCCGCTAAAAAGGGGCAATAAACGAGAACGGTTTTTTTTAGGCCCGCAAGGTGACTGCCAGAACACGATAATAGCGTTTAAAAATAAGGGACGAGCATGACAGAACCGGTTGTTATCGCAATCGATGGACCGAGCGGCGCCGGCAAGGGGGCCGTTACCCAGCATTTAGCGCAACGGACCGGGTTTCAGGTGCTCGATAGCGGCGCGCTGTATCGATTGACCGGGTTTGCGGCAAGGCTTGATGGTCTTGAATTGTCTGATGCGCCATCGGTTGCCGCGGTTGCGCGTGGGCTCAACGTGCGCTTTGTCCCAGCTCAGTCTGGCCACGAGCCGTTCGAGGTGATGCTCCGAGGAGTGGATGTGACCGACTCGATTCGAACGGATCAAGCGGGGGTTGATGCCTCGACGGTCGCTGCGCTGCCAATGGTGCGCGCAGCCCTTGGGGACCGCCAGCAAGCGTTTCGACAAGCCCCAGGCTTGATTGCCGACGGGCGCGATATGGGAACGGTGGTTTTTAAAGATGCTTTGGTGAAAATTTTCTTGACTGCCAGCGCTGAAATTCGGGCTGAGCGGCGCTATAACCAGTTGAAAAATAAGGATATGGATGTTAGCCTTGCCGCCCTTCTGGAGAGTATTCAGGCGCGAGATGCGAGAGATTCAAATCGAGCGGTCGCGCCACTGAAACCCGCAGAGGACGCCGTAGTGATTGATAGCTCGGGCATGCCGTTGGAGGCGGTCCACGAAGCAATCTGGGCGGTTGTGAGTAAAGTTGTAACCTAAGCTTGTAAAGCAAGGTTGTAACGTAAGGTGGTAAATTAAAGTGGTAAATAAAGTCATTCAATCAGTGCCAACAAATAACGCTGATAAGATGATTAATCAATGGACGGGCCTAAGTTGGAAGGTGCGAGAGGGTTGAACCTCAAGGAAAAATACATGAGCGAGAGTTTTGCAGAACTATTTGAAGAAAGTCTAAAGACCGTTGAATTAAAGTCTGGATCAATTATCACCGGTGTGGTGGTCGATATTGACTCAGAGTGGGTCACCGTTCACGCAGGATTAAAATCCGAAGGGATCATCCAAAGATCCGAGTTTTTGAACGAAAAGGGCGAATTAGAAATTGAAATTGGCGCGGCCGTCCGAGTGGCGATGGAGTCAGTAGATGATGGCTTTGGTGAAACCAAGCTATCTAGAGAAAAAGCCAAGCGAAATGAGTCTTGGGAAGTATTAGAGAAGGTCTACGAAGATCAAGAAGTAATAGAAGGGTATATCAGTGGTCGTGTCAAAGGCGGCTTCACGGTTGAAATCCGAGACATTCGAGCCTTTCTACCGGGTTCTTTGGTTGATGTGCGTCCGCTTCGTGACAACGAAACACTCGAAGGTCAGACGCTTGAGTTTAAAGTTATCAAGCTCGATCAAAAGCGCAATAACGTCGTTGTTTCACGCCGCGCGGTACTTGAAGCCGAAAATAGTGTTGAACGAGATGAGTTGCTCAAGAACTTGCAAGAGGGCCATGAGCTTAAGGGGATCGTTAAGAACCTCACCGATTACGGCGCGTTCGTTGACCTCGGTGGTATCGATGGCCTGCTGCACATCACCGACATGTCCTGGAAACGCATCAAGCATCCGAGCGAAATTGTTGCCGTTGGCGACGAAATTGATGTGAAGGTGCTCAAGTTTGATCGGGAACGTAATCGCGTTTCCTTGGGTCTCAAGCAGTTGGGTGAAGATCCGTGGGTTGCGATTACTCGGCGTTATCCAGAAGGCGCTCGAACCGTTGCCAAGGTTACAAACCTGACCGACTACGGTTGCTTTGCTGAGTTGGAAGAAGGGGTTGAAGGGCTGGTCCATGTCTCCGAAATGGATTGGACGAACCGAAACATTCACCCCTCGAAAGTGGTTCAGGTTGGTGATGAAGTCGAAGTCATGGTGCTTGATATTGACGAAGAGCGTCGTCGCATCTCGCTTGGGATTAAGCAGTGTAAAGGCAATCCTTGGGAAGAATTCTCGGGCCAGCACAGTAAAGGCGATAAGATTAAGGGTTACATCAAGTCGATCACTGACTTCGGGATCTTTATTGGTCTTGAAGGCGAAATCGACGGGTTGGTTCATCTTTCTGATATCTCTTGGAATGAACCGGGTGAGCAAGCGGTTCGTCGATTCACCAAGGGTGATGAAATTGAAACCTTAATTCTTGCGATTGACCCGGAGCGCGAAAGAATTTCATTGGGTTTGAAGCAGATGGAACAGGACCCTTTCTCCGATTACACGGCGATCAATGATAGGAATTCGATTGTCAAAGGGGTGGTTAAAGAGGTCGATGCCAAGCAAGCAATTCTGCAAATGGCGGATGACGTGGAAGCCACTTTGAAGGCCGGCGACTTGTCGATGGATCACGTAGCCGATGCAAGGACCGTGCTGAGTGTTGGTGATGAGATCGAAGTGAAGATCATCAATGTTGATCGTAAGAACCGAGGCTTAACCGTTTCGATTAAAGCGAAGGACATGGCAGATGAGCAGACTGCTGTGAAAGAGCATCGTGAACGTGAAGTGGCCGCAGTGACGCCTGCAACGCTTGGTGATCTAATCAAGCAAGAGCAGGATCGAGCCGCATCAGACACGGAATAGTTAGGATATGACGAAATCAGAACTCATTGAAAAGCTGGCCGCTGCCCAGGGCCAGCTGACTGCCAAGGATATGGAATTGGCCGTTAAAATGATTCTGGATCATATGTCCGACGCGCTCGCTCGGGGTGAGCGGATTGAAATTCGGGGGTTCGGCAGCTTTTCGTTGCATTATCGAGCCCCACGAGTTGGCCGTAACCCGAAGACCGGAGAGCCGGTTTCTTTGCCGGGTAAGTACGTGCCGCACTTCAAGCCAGGTAAAGAACTTCGCGAACGGGTCAATCCCGAAGCAGCTCATATCGACGCTTAAATGCTGATTTGATTGGACGAGGTCTGCCTAGCAGGAGCGCTTTGATAGCCTCTGGAGTGTGGATGAGGGATACCTAAGGTTGAGTAAAATGCGTCCATGAATTGGATCAAAGGCTTACTGTTTCGACTGATATTACTGGTGCTGTTCATAGCACTTTTTCTGCTTGCTACTGAAAACAATCTTGATGTTTCACTGCAGTTATTGTCTCTGCGCTCGCCCGAGTTGCCGTTATCTTGGTGGCTGGCGGGCACGCTTGTTCTAGGTATTGTATTGGGGCGTCTGTGGGGCCTGATCGGGCGATGGTTTGGCAGAGGCCGTTCATGAAGTTTTCTACAAGCTACCTAAGCGCTGATAAGCGTTGGGACGCACCGCACCAAAGCAGTGCCGGTGAGATCGTGGCGCCAACCGTTTTCTATGAAATCCACGCAGTGGTGAGCGCTCAGTGAGCGAATGGCTGCTGCTCCCACTGATTGTGCTGGCCATTGGCACTGGGTGGTATCTGGGGCGCCGTGAGCGCAAAAGCAGTCGTTATTACGAACTGGGTCTCAGGCATCTATTGAATGATGAGCCCGATCAAGCTGTGGCGACCCTGGTTACCGAACTCAATGTTGACAACGACAATGTGGATACGCACCTTGCCCTTGGCGGTTTGCTCCGCCGTCGTGGTGAACTCGAAAAGGCAGTCTTTGTACACGAGAATATTCTAAAGTGGGCGCGCCTGGATGAGGCGACCCGGCACAATGTTCAGATGGAATTGGCCAGAGACTATTTGCAGGCGGGATTGCTTGATCGCGCCGAGTCTATGTCGATGGCCTTGGCTGCCGAAAACCCTCAATACCGCGGTGAAAGCCTTAAAATCGCGCTGCAGGTTTATGAGCAGGAGCGAGATTGGCATCGCGCGATTGAGATAGCAAAACAGGTTACAGGCGGCGCAGAAGAAGCCCAGATCGAAC
The DNA here is from genome assembly GCA_018645765.1 of Gammaproteobacteria bacterium. Classification (GTDB taxonomy): domain Bacteria; phylum Pseudomonadota; class Gammaproteobacteria; order Pseudomonadales; family Azotimanducaceae; genus UBA9926. Next base: position 12,423 of record JABGWC010000077.1, read on the forward strand.
GGGCGATCTCGCATTATCTGTGTGAGCTTGCCGAGTTGAGCTTGATTCAAAAGGATCCAACGTCGGCTAAAGACTTTCTCGTTGATGCAATCGGGCATTTTGCTCAAAATCCACGCGTTAGCTTGCTGCAAGGGCGAATTGCCCTGGAAGCTGGCGACCCGCGTTCTGCAATTCACGCGTTAGAAAGAATCATTGAGCAGGAGCCGGTCTATGTTGCCGAGTCCATGGCGTTATTGGAAACAGCACACCAGGCAATGGGCAGTGAGGACGCGTACCGTCGCTATCTCGAGCACTGTTTAACGCACTTCCCCTCGATTTCGGTTGTGCTGGCCTTAGGACGGGTCATCCGAGACCAAGAGGGCACGGATGCTCTAGCACGCTTTATCGCCAATCAGATGGCGCAGAACCCGACGCTTCGGGGCTTTATCGAGCTGATTGATATTAATCTCGGTGATGCGGAAGGCGCGATGCGGCAGAACCTCCATCTGCTCAAGGATTTCGCCGAAACGATGATCGCAGATCGACCCAACTATCGTTGTAGCGATTGTGGGTTTGAAGGCAAGCGCATGCGCTGGCATTGTCCCAGTTGCCGCGGCTGGGCATCCATACGGCCTATTTTCGGCTTAGAAGGCGAGTAACCAGCGCCCCTTCAGGGTGTTATCGCATTCTCCACGACGTCATTGACCACAGCCTTCTTTGCGGCCCCCCTATATTGTTTATCGTCTGGTCGAGGAGTCTTGAGCGCGCCTTGTGCTAAGGGGCTCAGACGTTCGCGCCAGGGACAATTCATTAAACAAGGGGTTTCAATGCAGAAGATGAGAAAGCGAATGTGGGCGCAGTGCCTTGGGGTTTTATTGTTAGTGGCCGGGTTGGCCAGTGCCGCACCGCCAGAGGAAGGCCAGGACGTCGTGCAGGCGCCTGTGACGGTAAACATTAACGAGGCCAACGCAGAGACACTAGCGGCAGCACTCGAGGGCATTGGGCTTACTCGGGCCCAAGCAATTGTTGATTACCGAACACAGTTTGGCCGTTTTTACTCGGCTGAAGAGTTGTCGGCTGTTCGGGGTATCGGTACCAATACCATCAATCGAAATCTAGCGCGGATACAGATTGACGAGCATTTTTAGTCTTTTCAAACCCTCAAGGTGCGCGGCAGATAGGTTCTGCCGCGTATCGAAAGATCGCACGACGGCTTTGGGTCCGTCTGATTCTCGGTGGTGCCTCATTCATTAATGAGTGATTTCATCCGGGTTTTACTTAAACGGGGTTATTGCTTGAAGTTTTTCAGGCTCATTTAGTGATCAAACCCAGAGAGAAATTGAACCAATTCTCGATTCACAGTTCGCATGTTGCCCTGAAATGCTGAGCCAAAATCTGCCCAGGCCTGAGTCTTTCGAATTTGATCATTCCAGGCTTCCATTCCAGCCATTGATTCGTATCCGACAGTGATGACATGGGTCGCAACCTCCCCATCCGCTGGATTGCCATAACTGATCGCGTATAACCAGACCTCACCTGTAAAAGCTTCTGCAGACTTGCTGGTTATCAACGCGGTGAAGGCTGCAACAATCAAACCTGGGTCGGTGACATTAGTCCGAATGGCTTCCCAGACCGTGTCTTTGTTCGAAACGGTGCCCCAACCCATCAATGGTTCCATCGCGGAATTGTTAATGGCTTCACTATTGGCACGCATTGCAGACTGAAATTTTGTCCATGCTTTGGTACCGGCGAGCGCCATTTTTGCGCGTTCAAACTTAGCTCGGCTAAGGTAAAACGCAACAGTGAAGTGTGTGGTGCCTGAGCTGCCTCCAAAAGCACGCGGCAAAAGGTGGATAGCTTGGATTGTTAGGGTCAATGTTAGGGGGCGATGAACAGTTGGAATTTGGTTATTGGCGTTCAAGGCATGGGTGAACTAGGCGGATCTTAAGGCCCGAGGTCGATGAAAATGCGTAGACAAATCGAGCTTGATGAAGCGATCGCTGCGAAGTGAACAGCCCGCTTTGATGGGGGCGCTAAGACGAGAATCAAGTTATAAAATAAAAAAGGCCTGCATTGCTGCAAGCCTTTTTAGCGTCTAGATGGCTCCCCGACCTGGGCTCGAACCAGGGACCCAATGATTAACAGTCATTTGCTCTACCAACTGAGCTATCGGGGATCATTGGAACGGAGCGATTCTACGGGTATGGAGCTGGATCGTCAATCGCTCTAATGCACATCAGCGAGTAATCTCAGGCATAATGCACAGCTCCCTGAAAAAAGCCGGCTGTTGATGAAAAGCGTTCCCTTTGAAGTGGTTTCCAAGTTTTCGCCCGCGGGTGATCAGCCGACTGCAATTGCGTCGCTTGTCGAGGGGATCGAGTCTGGACTGGCCTCACAGATGCTATTGGGTGTTACAGGCTCCGGTAAGACCTTTACCATTGCCAATGTGGTGGCGCAGATCCAAAGACCAACCCTCGTCATGGCGCCGAACAAAACTCTTGCTGCGCAATTGTATGGCGAGTTTAAGGCTTTTTTCCCAAACAACGCGGTCGAATATTTTGTCTCCTATTACGACTATTACCAGCCCGAAGCATACGTGCCGTCATCGGACACTTATATCGAAAAAGACTCGGCAATCAATGAGCATATCGAACAAATGCGGCTATCGGCCACTAAGGCACTACTTGAACGACGCGATGCGTTGGTGGTGGCGTCTGTTTCGAGTATCTATGGCTTAGGGGATCCTGGCGCTTACTTGAAAATGGTGCTTCATCTAGATCGCGGGGATCGAGTGGATCAGCGTTTTATCCTGCGCCGGCTTGCAGAATTGCAGTACACCCGCAATGACGTTGAGTTACGGCGGGCAACCTACCGAGTGAAAGGGGATGTCATTGATGTCTTTCCTGCCGAATCGGATAAACAAGCGATTCGAATTGAATTGTTTGATGATGAGATCGAACAAATCACCTTGTTCGATCCATTAACCGGGGCGGTTGTGCGGAAAGTGCCCAGAATCACAATCTTTCCTAAGAGTCATTACGTTACGCCCAGAGAAACCATTGAGCGATCCTTAGATCTAATCAAGGCGGAGCTTCAAGTTCGCCTCAAGCATCTGCAAGAGAACAATAAGTTGGTCGAGGCCCAACGGCTCGAGCAAAGAACGCGGTACGACCTAGAGATGATTAAGGAACTAGGGTATTGCAACGGCATCGAGAATTATTCTCGTTACCTGTCCGGACGCGCGCCAGGGGAGGCGCCGCCTACTTTGTATGATTACCTTCCTGATGATGCGTTGTTGGTCGTTGATGAATCCCACGTATCGATCCCACAAATTGGCGCGATGTATAAAGGGGATCGGGCGCGAAAAACGACGCTCGTTGAATACGGGTTCAGGCTGCCATCAGCTTTAGACAACCGCCCGATGCGATTTGAAGAGTGGGAAGCAGGTGCGCCTCAGGCCATTTTTGTCTCGGCTACGCCCGGGCCGTATGAAAAAGAAAAAGTGGGCCAAGTGGTTGAGCAGGTGGTTCGGCCGACGGGTCTCGTTGATCCTGAAATTGAGGTGCGGCCAGCGAAGACCCAGGTAGATGATGTCTTAGGTGAAATCCGGTTGCGGGTTGCCGTGAAAGAGCGGGTTCTGATTACGACCTTGACCAAGCGAATGGCGGAAGACCTGACCGATTACTTAGACGAAAACGGGGTGCGGGTGCGCTACCTGCACTCAGATATCGACACCGTTGAGCGAGTTGAGATTATTCGCGACTTAAGGCTCGGCGAGTTTGACGTTTTGGTTGGTATTAATCTGTTGCGGGAGGGGCTTGATATGCCTGAGGTGTCGTTGGTTGCGATCCTTGACGCTGATAAAGAAGGCTTTTTAAGATCGGACCGATCGCTGATTCAGACCATCGGTCGTGCTGCCCGTAACCTGCAAGGTAAAGCGATTCTCTATGGCGATAAGATCACCAACTCGATGCAACGAGCAATGGACGAGACCGATCGCCGCCGTGAAAAGCAAGAAGCTTTTAATACGCTACATGGTATCGAGCCGGTGAGTATCTCTTCTGATATTTCCGATGTTATGGAAGGTGCTCGAGTGATTGGTAAAAAGGGCGGTAAAGGTAAGGGCGATCGAAGCGGCCGTTCAAAGCGCCTACAAGCGGCTGATGAGGTGTTGGTGGCGCCAGACCAAGTTGAGAAGAACATTGTTGCGTTAGAGAAAGAAATGTTTTCTTTGGCGAAGGATCTAGAGTTTGAAGCTGCTGCACAGGTTCGAGATCGGATCGAGCAGCTTCGCGAGCAATTTGTTCGCAATTAATCGGCTCGATCACGCCTTACGTCAATGGGCCTAGATTGAGGGTCTTTTCATTGGGTGCTTTGAGTTGCCAAGGTGTAATCGGACTTACCCAAACAAGCTTTGAATCAGGATCTTAAAGACGGTAAGATTGCCGCCGGATCAAGTTGCAAAGCGTGCCGTATCAATTGAAAAGCAATTTTTTCGGTTTTTGGACAATGGCTTGTATTCGATAAAATCAAAGGCATGCCTTTGGAGCAGGCTCAACCTTCAATACGGGTGGTGCTGAAGGCTGAAAGGGATAAAAAAGCCTGGTTATTAAAGGCGAGAAGACTACAGGAACGTAGCTCAGTTGGTTAGAGCATCGCCTCGACAAGGCGAGGGTCGTCGGTTCGAATCCGACCGTTCCTACCATATTTGCGTGATTACGCGCCGCAATCGAACGAACCGCAAGTGGCCTTTGGTAGGGGTCACCACTGACAGGAGACGCGTCATGCTTACCGTAACCCTGCCCGATGGGGCCCAAAAACAATTTGAATCAGCCGTCACGGTCCATGACGTTGCCGCATCGATTGGCGCCGGATTAGCGGGTGCGGCCCTGGCGGGTCGTGTCAATGGCGAGTTGGTTGATACCTCGCACGTGATTGATTCTGATGCGGTGGTTGCAATCGTAACCGGTAAGGATGACGACGGATTAGAGGTGATTCGGCATTCTTGCGCGCACCTCATGGCACAAGCCGTTCAGCGATTGTTTCCCACAGCGCAAGTCACGATCGGGCCAACAATTGAAGACGGCTTCTTTTATGACTTTGCCTATGACCGGCCCTTCACGCCAGAAGACTTAGAACGAATTGAAAAAGAGATGTCAGCACTGGTGTCTCAGACTCAAGCGGTCACGCGGTCGGTTATGTCTCGGCAAGCGGCGGTTGCCTTGTTCGAAGAAAAAGGTGAGCACTATAAGGTCGAAATTTTAAAGAGCATTCCGGATGCTGAAGACCTGTCGTTCTACCAGCAAGGTGACTTTGTGGATCTTTGCCGTGGACCCCACGTGCCAGATACGGGCCGCATTAAAGCATTCAAGTTGACGAAGGTCGCGGGCGCCTATTGGCGCGGCGATTCTAACAATGAAATGCTCCAGCGGATCTACGGGACCGCTTGGGGCGATAAGAAAGCGCTGAAGGAATATTTGTTTCGCTTGGAAGAGGCGGAAAAGCGAGATCATCGCAAAC
>JABGWC010000014.1 GCA_018645765.1 Gammaproteobacteria bacterium
CATCCGGCATCAAGACTTGGACAAAGCCTCGGCCTTCAATCGCCACATCAAAAGCGTTACCCGTTTCGACCAAGTTGCCCTGGCTGAACAGTTTTTCGGTTGCAACCGTGCGCACCCCCAAACCCAGCATGAGACCAGACGGCAAGGTCGTATCCTGGGACGATTGCGCGCCCGATTGGCGGACATTTTGATAGAGCAGATCTTCAAACACCGCCCGCGATCGCTTAAATCCGGCAGTACTGGCGTTCGCAAGGTTGTTGGAAATGGTGGTCAGCTTGGTTTGTTGCGCATCCAAGCCGGTTTTTGCGATCCATAATGATTGATTCATGTTGCTCTACTCCTAAAAAAGGTGCGCTTACGAGAAGCGTAATATTTGGTCTAGTGTCTGCTGATTTTCTTCAGAGGACTGCATCAGCTTGACCTGGGTTTCAAATTTTCGGGCCAGATCAATCATCTGAACCAACGAATCAATGGGGTTGACGTTACTGGTCTCGAGCGCGCCAGAGACGACTCGAATCTTTGGATTGGGAATGGCTTCATCGCCGCCTTGCACCCGCAGCAACCCGTCCTCGCCTTTCACCATGGCCTGGTCTTCATCCAGGCTCACCAAGCGCAATCGCTCGACTCGCTGCAACGCATTCGGCAACGCGCCCAGACGCTGAATCGAGATGGTGCCGTCGCCGCCAATTTCGATTTCGCTATAGGGCTGTATAGCAATTCGCCCGCCCTCACCTAAAACAAACTGCCCAGAGCCATTGACCAAGAAGCCATCTGGGTCCAGCCGTAAATCACCGCGCCGAGAATACGCATCCGAGCCGTCGGGCGCCTCGATTACCAAATAACCCTCGCCGCCGGCAGTTGCATCATCAATGGCGATATCGAGCTTATTACCGGTGGATTGCACCGTGCCAGGCGATAAGTCCACGCCACTTTTAAGACCAGCAGAAGCATTCGTGCCCGCATAAACCGCCAGGTCCTTTCGAAACCCTGGCGTGCTTGCGTTCGCAAGATTGTGAGAGTTCATTGCCTGCGCCAGCATGGTTTCCCGTGCCCCCATGGCTGACAATTCTAATAATTTACTCACGTTCTAGACTCCTGATCGATCAGTCTTATCGAAGATTGATGACGGTTTGCGTCACCGCGTCTTCGGTTTGAATCATCTGCGCGTTGGCCTGGAAATTCCGCTGAGCCACAATCATTCGCACCAACTGCGAAGTGATCTCAACGTTTGAAGATTCAAGCGCACCGGACTGCAAAAGCCCCGTGCCACTTAATCCTGGAGTTGTAACAGTGGGCGAGCCCGCCGAAAAAGTCTCAACAAAGGAGGTGTCGCCTACGGGCTGCAAGCCATTCGGGTTGGTGAAGCTTGCGACTGCAATTTGGCCTTGTTGCCTAGACTGACCGTTGGTGTACCGCGTAAACAGCACGCCCGAGTCATCGATTTCAAGTCCGCGCAACTGACCGGTTGTATAACCGTCCTGCTGAACCGTACTCACAGCAAAGGACGCGCCAAACTGGGTAAAGCTCGATAAATCAACCGAAAAGGCCTGAACTGGGGCGCCATTGCCGATCCCATTAGCGTTCAAAGGCTGCCAATCAGCGATATTTAATAAAAGGGGCTTGTTTGCCTCACCCAACTGACCGTTGGCCTCAAATGGAATGGTTGTGGCGCCGCCAATTTCAACGCCATCGATCGCGGTTCGGGCTTCCCAAGTGTTATCGTCTGCGCCTTTCGCGAAGTACAGACTCAAGACATGGGGATTACCCAATCCATCATAAACGGTTAACGACGTTGAGGCGTTAAATTGATCTGACTTAGGCAACACGGGCGGCACGGCGAAGCCATTCAACGTGCCGCCGGCGCCATCCGGGTTCCAAGGCTCAGCCGGCAAATCTCGTGAATCCAAGTTCGCCGTTAAGGATGCTTCGCCCGTGCCTTTTGGATCAACCAAGGCGGTTGATAATTTCAACGGCCCTAACTCACCAACCAAATTGCCTTCATCGTCCGTTGGATAGCCCTGCAACTGCAACCCAGAAGCATTCACAATAAAACCATC
>JABGWC010000013.1 GCA_018645765.1 Gammaproteobacteria bacterium
CCGGCTGACAAGCCTCAAGATCAATTAAGCGGCCATTGGATCCAACGCACAGCCCACTGGGGTGCGGCGCGCGCGCGTCCATCGAATAAATCAGCGCGCCTTCGTACAAGGTATCAGCATGACCTGCGCTCACGAAACAGGCCAGAACGAGCGCGATAAAGGGTTGTTGCTGTTTCAGCATATCGACTCCTCATTAAACACCCCCATTCTCCCACAAGCGGGCCACATGCGGCATCACTGATTCATTGGCATCACGCAACCGTCAGGTTGGCCCCCTATGGTTTTACACCGGGGCTGTCACCCCGCATCGCGTTTAATCACCACGGTTCGGCAAATGATGTCGTGCCAACCCCGCTTTTTTGAATCAAACACGATCCAAACAAAGCCAAGACCCAGCGGTAACGACGATGCAAGATAGGCAAAATATCGACCAACGGCTTGCCCGTTGGTCATCGCGTTCCCACTTTCGGCGTCCACCACTTTCACTTTTAGTAATACTTTTCCAGGGGTTCCCAGATAGCGCCGCCAGAACCAAACCGTTAGCGCCAAGGGTATGACAAGTTGAAATAGCAGGTCCCACCCACTTTTAATTTCAGCGCCGCCTTCAAAGTATTCAGCACCGTAAATTGCAAGCAGCATTGGCAGCATAACCAGCGCTATCAGCAAACTATCGATCAGCGTTGCCGCGAATCGCCGCCAGAACCCGGCATACTGCACCAAGTTGTCATTCATCATTACGTTGTGACCTCATTTTCAAATAGGTTTAAGGATGTTTTTCGAGGTGGAAACCGCAAGCCTTGCGCACTGAGGCTCGCCGACGGTAAGGCCTTAAGACGGCTTTTGGACAAAGGGTTTTGCGACAAGTCTGCCATACGCGCCTGCGCCGGCATCAACAGGCGTTGTTTTACCCCAACGCACTCGAATGAACCGATAGTTTCTGTAAGTACGAACGAATTAAATCCTGCTGTTCTTGGACCCAGGCTTTATCAAGCCTGAGCGACAGCAGAACAATACGGTCATCATTGGGATCCGCGCGGGCCAACAACTGCTCCGAGGTAACCAAACCCATGATTGCTGTGGATAAGGTGCTCTTGCACAACCCCAATCGAGCGGCCAAATCGCTCGCAGTCAGTTCAGATCCCCGAAAGACGATTTTGGCCTCCCAAAGCGCAAGCAGGATACACACCTGGGTGAGGGTCGCCCCAAGGGCGTGCTTTAACACAAGCGCTGAAAAATCGCCCGCGAATCCAATGGAGGGATACGCCGTTTGAAAACCAAATACCGAGTCCCGCTCTTGGATCAACTGCCCGGCCTCGCAAAGCCACGATCGATGATCTCGAACGAGTCCCATTTTTGGCAATATTTCCTGGCCGACGATTCCAATTCGATCTTTTAACACCGCCCGCCTTAAATAGCGGCGAACAAAGGCAACCGGCTCATTAATAGCTCGACTGAGCGCAACTTCATCAGCGGTACAGGCCTGATTCAAATCAAAGAACCAACCATTTAAATGGCACTTAAAACGAAAGGTCCGCAAACTGGTTTTGGAGGTTTGCATCTGAGCCAGCGCTAAACTAGACGTCGTCGTTACCATGGATAAGGGATGCCGCGAATGCTTTGCCAAAGCCTTCCGCAGGAAAAAAGGATCCGCCAGTTGATTCACGTCGTTTCCTTGGCCGCGCCGCGCGCGGCCTTAATGAAGATGCCTATCTTTTACTATAGCCAAAGGCTTGGTATCAACCAAGATCAGTCATAGTCTCAATGCTCTAAATTAGGGCGCCTCGCCAAATCATAACGGGTTTTTAGCAGATGATCGGACGTCCCTGACGGTAAACCCTTCCTGACTGACACGGCGCGGGTCCGGCAACTGCCCAACCCGGCGGTAATCGCCGCGATCCATTGCTTGACGAAACGCTTGAATATTGCCCCATTGATCTCCTTGCCGGCCTGATGCGCCCAGACCAAAGCCTTCAACGGTTGCGCCATACGTCAGCGCTTGCATCCCGAGCCGGTGCAGCAGTTTCGGTGAGGCGGCATCGATGATCTCAGGCAAGGTCGAGACGACCCAATTTTCTTGTTGGCGCATCCACGGCTTCACATTGCTCATGGTGGCGACGAAGCGGCGCTGATCAGTGCGATTAATACCCGTGCCATGCCACAACCTGCCATCAAACAACATAATCGTGCCAGCAGGGGCCTTTAGGTTGATGGGCCTCGGCATATCCGTCAGCGCGCCACCGCTGCCGGCGCGAATCAGGTTTTGATGACTGCCTGGGATGACTAATGTCCCACCATTGTCTGCATCAACATCCTGCGGAATAAACATCGTATTCACCAACGCTGGCGCCGCCTCCGTGACCCAGGGCAACAACGGCGCCTGATCGATATGCAGACCCTGAGGATACCCGCCAGGATCGGCACCATTGGCTAAAAAGCTATGGCAAATCCAACCTTCACCCAACGTTTCGTTAAGCATCGCTTCTATTAACGGGCCCGCTTGGACATGCTCTGGATCCTGTTCAATGCAGCCTCGAAAACAGTCTCCCTTATTAATAAGGCATGGGACGTACTGCCCCGAGGGCGTCTGATGGGCAATACCCGCGGCTGCTTCTGCGTTTGCTTGTGCAATCAGTCGGTTTAAAAACGCATCACACTGCGCCTTGGACAATCCGTCCTCGATTAAGGCATAGCCCCATCGTCCAAAATCATGCCTGAGCTGCTGAAATTCTTTTGTTGGCTGCGGCAGGTCAACCCCCTGCCAATCGGGATGATCCACTGCTGCCGCAGTTTCCCAATAATGATCTCCGCCGCTTGGCAACGGCTCATTCAGCTTAGGCGGCCGTAGCCAAGGGTAATCTCGAAAGAGTGATCCGTAGGGTTCTTTGCTCGCCATAAAATCAGCGAAAAGCGGCGCGCCCTGCGCTTTAGCTGCGTCTACTTCGGTTTCTAAAAACGCTTTTGGGATGTCCAATACTAGATCCTCCTACTGGGTGAATCAGTTTGATTGCTTTAACCGCATCGTCACGCTTTGATACAGCAGACCATCACAGCCCTTACAACTTACCGTGTACCATCAGTCTCTGGTGATCAATCTTTGTACAACGGTCCTGGATGACCTGAATCCGCTGGGCTTCAAGTCTTGCCGCCACACCGGGATGCTCGATCCCCAACTGCATCCAAAAACACAAAGGCACAAGGTTCAGGGCATCGTCCAAGAAGTTGGGCACTCGATCACTCCGCTGAAACAGATCAATCACATCTATGCGGATCGGCACACTATTGAGATCCGGGTAACACACCTCATCGAGGATCACCGTGTAGTTTGGATTAACCGGTATGATGCGGTAGAACTGTTTCAAATACTGCGCAACGCCAAAGCTCGCCTTTGACGGATCCGGAGACAAGCCCACAATCGCGATGGTTCTTGTCGCCTGAAACAAATGAATCAATTGTTCGTCTAGTTCGCCTTGCATGCCTCTA